>JAFGAF010000520.1 GCA_016933815.1 Prolixibacteraceae bacterium | reverse complement strand
TTTAACTAAATCGAATAACAAGTTATTCGTGCATTTGTGGCTAAAATTCAAATCAACAATTAAATTATAGCACTCAAATATTGCATTCCGATCACATTACAATAATTTTATTGAATTTAAACGCATAACTACTAATGTTTTATAATAAAAGAAACCGATTGTTGTCCCGATTGTAAATGGTAAAGCCCGTTGGGCAAACCCGAAATATCAAGCACGTAATTATTTTCATTTCTTATTTGTTTTAGAACAATTTTACCCATAGTATTGATAACCAACAAAGGTGATTCATTTTCGACAAAACCCTCAACCGTAATTGTTTCGGAAGCCGGATTGGGGTATGCTTTTAATGATAATTGCTTTTGGTGAAACATTTTTGACGAAACCATTGTATTCACATTTTCGCTGTACCAATTACTGCCAAAATGATTATCGACACCAAACGATTTCAACACAATGCCATTGGGCGAATTATCCAGTTCGGGCCATGGTGGTTTTATGCCAAATTTTAAGCCATCGAGCAGTAAGCCGTTTGCCGTTTCGAGCAGGATGAATTCCCCTTCGTCGGCAAGTTTTCCGCTTTGCCATTGATGAAGCTTCTTTACCCGGTTTTCCCAAAAGGAATGCAACATGTTATTGGTCAAATAAACCGATTCTCCAGCTTCGATGGTGGTTCCTTCGGGAAACTCAAAGCTTATGCCCCTGGTTATTTTCATGCCTGAAAGATCAACACGGCTGCTTGATGGATTATAAATGGAGAAAAACTCGGGATAATCGGTACGGTTACCCGATGAATAAAATATACGGTCGATTACCAGATTGGGCTGCGCATCGACCGGTGGCAACTCTATACCAAGATTTGCACCATTATTTGCTGCGGCAATGGCCGGCGATGCATCAGACAACCCGAACCGGTATTCTACAGGGTTTTCGAAATAAGGATTTCCGAGAATATTATTGCCCGTTTGAGGCAAACTGTCGTTATCGGACAAGCTGTAACTTACTTCTAAAGTTGAATATTCGTCGCACAATACTGTTGACTCATAACTGTTCGACAAGATTGAATTGCTAACCCTTACGTTTGCGCCCGCATCGCCGGGGTTTTTCTCGTAAACAGCCACCGGAATATTGTTGCCGTAAAAAGTACAATGATTGATGCTCACCAGGCTCGAATCTTTTAATCCTAAACCCAGGTTGCAAGCCGTAAAAATTGAATTACTGATTGTGGCCGACGACTGCTGCCCTACCGACACGCCCTTGTCGGTAATGTTGTACACAAAAATACTGTCGATTAGTACGTTCTGCGACTGCTCTCCAATGTCGATGGCATCGCTGTTCAAACCATGAAAATCGTGAATGATGCAATTCTTTATCACTCCGTTCACAACATCATCATAATCAATGGCATCGGTATCGGGCTGAGAGTTTCCCCTAAAAGTACAGTTATCGATAAAGCCTTTCCCGTATTTCACATTAATTAAATCGCCGGTAATTGACGAGTGCAAATTGGAATTGCTAAGCCAAACATCGGAATACCTTGCAGCAATAGGGTTTCCGTAAACTTTTTCGATGGAAACATTATCCATTACAATAACTGAGTGGTAAGCCGAAATAGCTGCCGTTTCGCGAATGGGATGCATGCCAACCGAAGCATTTTCGATTTGCACATGTTTGAAATACGAGGTGTCGGCAACTCCAACAAAATTGATTATTCCCCATTTTTGGGCTTCGGATTGCGGGTTTGACCTAAAAACAATGGGCTTATTGGCTGAACCCAGGGCCACTATTGGGCCTCGGGCTGTAATTGTTCCGTTATCGGGCATCCATATTTCTACGCCTTCTTCAATAATTAATTTTCCGGTGGGTGTAATTTCAACATTTTGTTGCACAAGGTAATGAGAACAATTGTTGCTAAGTGTTAGCTCCGATGCAATTATTTCGGGCACAATACATGCATCGGTCGGTTCAAAAACAGCAGTAACACTGAGCTCGTTATTCGGTTTGAAATTGATTAACTGATTGGTTGAAATGTATGAGTTGGTGGCCGCCTGAGTTGCTTTTAATTCAAGGTCGAAACTTATATCGCTGCTGGTCTCCGATGTTTGATGAATTTCAACCGCAATAAGGTTCTCTCCGGCTTTCAGTAAATTACTCGATAGCTGAAATTGTTTAAACGACGACTCGTTGCTTATTGCACCCGAAGCCCTGGTTTCAAAATCGATACTTCCATCGGGCATGTTTACCCGCAGCACCTCGTTGTTGTTCAAATAAACCACGGCACCATCGTCGCACAACAAATCGACACTAATATTCTGAACATGAGGATCATCAACCAAGAATGTTTTTCTGAAGTATGTAGTTATGTGCTTGTTGTTTCTGTCGCTGCCATAACTAAGCACCGTGTTTTCATCGTCGTCGCCATAACCCAGTTCAGCATATCCCTCTTCCCAATTTGCATCAGAATAGGATGTATTTTTCCATTCGGTTCCCGGGTTTTCACCTCTGTCGTTGTATTTCCACAACGACTGTTTTTCAATTAGCTGCACAGTTGTAGCCTGTGCCCAGCCAACAAATTCAAATCCGAGCAATGCACTTGCTCTAAGTTGAATATCTTCGTTTGCCGGATAGTAACCTGAACAATTGCTTGCCGGAATTTTTAAATCGTTAAACAACACCTCACCGGCATTCATCGGATCGATTGAAACAGTGATTGGAATATTTGCGTCGAATCCGTAGTCGCTTAAATCGGCTAGTAAAAACACAGAACGCTCATTAACAAAGTCTTTTAAATCGTCAACTTCGTCAAGCCAATAATCGTACGAACGCAATGGGGATCCATAATTATCGATGGCACGAGTGCCTTCCCACCTGTCGACATGCCGTTGTATTTCGGCATCGATTGTTGTTTTGTGCCGTTCAATAAGCGGGAGTATGCGCTGAGGGTGAAAAGTTGTAAACAAATGATCGGCCATTCGTTTCCCCAAATAATGAACATAATCGGGATTCTCGGCCAGTTCTTCAAGTGGCCACGAATTTTGCCGTATGTAATAATCCAAAAGATGATCGTCGGAATTAAAAAAGCCCCTGTCAACGTCCATTAAAACCCAACGCCATTTTCCTTCGCCTTTAGGTTTCCAGGCCATAACATTATGGTCGATTGACGTGTTGCCGCTCCACAACTCGGTAATTACCATGTCGGTAAAATTTTCAATGTCCATTTCGGCTTCAACAGATGCCCAGTTTTCGGTATTTGTCAGGTCTTGGTTGGTTAAATCGATGAGCTTATTGTAAGCATCCAAAGCTTCTTGTCCGCCTTCTTCGGCATACTCTTCGTATTCAACCATAAAAATTTCATTCTTTTGAATACCAAAATTTTGCACCACGTAATCTTCGTTAATTTTCTCCCTGATGTTGTGGATTCCCATGTATTGCCCGTTCACATAAAGCACACAAGCCCGGAACCCCGAGTTATCGACTTGGGTATAATCGTATGTGGCATTTTGGGCCAAACCATCGCGAAATAAAGTATAAGTCCAGTCGCTCCCCGAAGCACGCAACGCAAACGAGTCGTATTTTTTTCTGCCCTTTTCAAAAATTAAAGGATAATCGAGTTTCCCTTCGCCATAATCTTTTCTGAAATACACACCCAGCATTTTCTGAGGCAGTTTCCAGGCATAAAGTGCGTTAATTTTCACTCCTGCCTTCAAGTTAAATGCCGCCCGGTCGCTCCCGTCGTTTTCAAAAAGCTCAATATTTACAGGCACTTCCCATTCCGGTTTAAAATCCTGCACATAAATACCCTTTTCGGCATCCCAAAAATTATCGGGATGGGTTGATATGGCAACTACAGGCAAGCTTCCAATTTGATTGTTTAAATCGACAAAATACGTATGTGTTTGCACCGGCCCGGGTTTTTGACCTTGTTTGAAAATTCGAGCCCT
>JAFGAF010000519.1 GCA_016933815.1 Prolixibacteraceae bacterium | reverse complement strand
GCAATGACCAACAAAGATGGAAAAAAAATACTGAGTTCGTGCTCGATAATAAAAGCTCAAACAGCATTTAAACCCGATTTCGACACCATACTTCAAAAATCGGCACCAGTAGTTTCAGAATTCTACATGCAACTTAGGGCCATCGATAACGAATATGGCTCATTGCATTTCCCAATTAACCAAGCCATTCTAAAATCAATGGAAATGGTGTATCACAGTACACGCCGAAAACGAAAACGATCTATCTAAAAAAAAATTGACATTGGCGATATTCTATCACAAATTATTTGATTAACTTGAGTTACTTCAAATACATAGGGTATGAAACAGGCAATAAAACCATTTTTGTATGTCATTTTTATTGCACTTATAAGTCAATCGTGCATTTTCGAAAATAACAACGACATAACCTGCATACTCACTTCTCAAGAATGGGTGGTTCAGCATCTTCGCCTGCAGGACGTACCGGACTCTCCTATCGAAAACAAATCGTACCAGTTATTTCAAATTAACCAATCGGCTGTTAAATATTCTTTCAAAAAAGACGGTAGCTACATTTGCACATCGATAATCGACAACCAAACCATCGATAGCGGCACATGGAGTTACAATAATACAAGTAAACAAGTTTATTTCGGAACTGACACATTTACAATAGTCGCCAACAATATTGAGCTTCTTGAATTGGAAATGACCCAATATTGCGAAAGAGATAAACAAAAAAGCAAAACTACATGAAAAACCTGCTTTCAACTCTGCTAGTTATTATTTTCCCATTCACTGTTACGATGGGAAAACAAGTGAACCCCGATAGGGCACGCATTGTTGCTGTAAATTTTTTGAACAGCCAAAACAATCAACTTAAAAGCGTAAAACTTAGCGAGCTTCAAATTATCAACCTCGTACCCGATCAAAACAACAGAATGGGAGGTTTAAAAAGTGCTGTTCAAAATAATGAAAAACCAAGTGATGTGTATTTGTTCAAACATACAGCAACAAGCTTTGTATTGGTTGCAGGCGACGATTTGGCGCGGCCTGTTTTAGCCTATTCAACCAACAGTAATATCGACGAAAACAACTTGCCCGTAAATTTTCTGAAATGGGTAAACGAATACCAAAACCAGATTCGCTATTTGCGCAACATCGCTCAATACAAAAGTGCCAAGCCAAATAACGAATGGCAACAACTCGAAAACGGCCAAAATCTGGCGAAAGCAACACCCAATGCCGTGAGCCCTTTAATGACAACTACATGGAATCAAAGTCCGTATTACAACGAACTTTGTCCGCAAGCCAACTGGTACAGCGACAAAGCCGTAACAGGCTGTGTAGCAACCGCCATGGCACAAATAATGAAATACCACAACCACCCCAAACAAGGCAGCGGTATTAATACCTATTACCATTCGAACAATACAGTAACATATGGAAACATTACCGCAAACTTTGGAAACACCACTTACAACTGGGCCAACATGCCCAATGCCCTCAACGCTTCATCAACACCTGCACAAATCGCTGCTGTTGCAACACTCATGTTTCATTGTGGAGTATCGGTTAATATGAACTACAGCCCAAACACCAGCGGGGCTTGGGTTACCGAAGCCAAATCGACCAACGGAGCAAGTTCCGAACTGGCCTTCAAAAAATATTTCGGATACAATCAAAACACCGTAAAAGGCATTCAACGCGAGGGGCTTAGTACAAGCGAGTGGATACAACTAATCAAAAATGATCTCGATGCAGGCTTACCGGTTTTGTTTGCCGGCGTAGGCGATGGTGGTGGACATGCTTTTGTGGCCGACGGATACGACAACAACAACTTTTTTCACATGAACTGGGGTTGGGGTGGTTTAGCCGACGGTTATTACTCAACCGATGCATTCGAACCCTACGATTTAGGAACCGGCGCCGGCGGTGGCAGCTACAACTGGTACCAACGCGTTGTTGTTGGGGTAAAACCACCAACACAAACCAACAATAACGAGCTTTACCTTTATTCCGACATTACCGTTCCCGATATTTATCAGTTTAACGAATTCCGTATCGATTTAAAAATTTATAACCTGGGGCCAGACTTTAACGGCGAACTTGGAGCTGCCCTTTTCGACCCAAACGGCGACTATATTGAATTTATTGAAACATTCTCGCTAAGCGATTCGCCTTTACTCAACCAAAAAATTTACAACGTTTGGTTCGACAGCGAAGGTTTGTCGGTTTATCCGGGCATGTATTACATTGGCATTTATTACAAAGCAGTTGGCGATAACTGGGTAGCATTACCCGAAATACCCGACGGAGGCGTTTCAAACTTCATTCAGGTTGAAGTGCTTTCGCCTTTTACCGATTCGGAAATTATTCTTTACGACTCGGTACGCATTTCGCCACCAGCAATTATTACCGGGCAGGCAGCTACAATTACCGCAAGTATTGCAAACATAGGCAATTATACCTATCAAGGTGAATTTGGTGCCGGACTGTTTACACGCCAAGGCGACGTTGTGCAAACCATCGATGTGATTGATGCAGGCGGGCTCGATAGCTACGTTTACGAGACCTACACATTTACGAGCACAAGCATCGATGCCGAACCCGGCAGCTACCTTATTGGTCTGGTTTACTTTCCCGGCGGTGGCGACGATCAATACGTAATTGCTCCTCACGAATACAAAAACCCCGTTCAGGTTAACGTAACCCTTCCTCCACTAGGCCCCGACAGCTTCGAGGACAACAACACAACTGAAGAAGCATACGAGTTTAGTGTTGAATACGAAGACAATTATTCGGGCTTTTATACACTTGAAACAAATTTGCACAATCCCGATGATCAGGACTATTACTACATTAATTTGCCACAAGGTTACAACTACACCATTACCGCAAGGGCTAACGACAGTTACAGCTCAATTTTCGACGACGAAGATTATACCTGTGATGTAATTTGGGCACACTCGAACCGGAACTACGAATGGAGCGAAATGTACGATGATGAAATGCCTGCCTCCTATACTTTTTATAACGGTGGTGAAGTATATTTCGGCGTTATTCCGTATTTCGAAGGCGAAACAGGCACCTACTCGCTCATTGTTGAAATTGACCGTAGTATTTATACCGGAAACGAGCAAAAAGTATTCAATAGCAACATTAGTATTTATCCCAATCCATTCAAAAACCATTTCCAGATCAATTCGCCCGAAACAATTGAATTTTATGAGCTTTTCGACCGTTCGGGACATTCGATCATTAACATGAAAAATGCACAAAAAAAATTCACAATCGATGCTTCGGGTTTGAAAGCAGGAATTTATTACTTAAAATTGCAAGGAAATCAGTTTTCCGAAACACATAAAATTATTAAATATGAGTAAGTTGATAGCACTAACAATATTGGTAATAATAACTGCCTGCAACAATCAGAAACAAACAACGCTTAATATGAGCATGGCTACCGAACCCTTTGTGATTTACAAAACAAAAAACGAATACATTAACCTGGTGCCAGTTACCCTCAATAACGAAAAAACAACCATAACATCGTACCCTGCTCCAAGCGATTTATTCAAAAATGGAGAATTGGCACTCCCTACTCCCCTAAAAAACGGTTATTTAATTGACAACCGTGGCATTGGCCTCAACACCGCATTTACCTCGTTTACTTACGAAGAATATTCCACAATGCAACAAGCACCAAGCATTGAAGAACTCATGAACAGCATTGTTGATAAAGACCCGATTGCAGAACTATACGATTGCCGTGAACACCTGACCATCAAAAACGACATTAAAAAGATTAACAAACTGGTTAAAGCAAACTTTAAAAATTGTAAAAAATTAAAGTAAACAATCGAATCATTGTGGCATATTTATTGTTTAACGATTTCTCCGTTAACCATAAATATTAGCATATAATGAAACGAACACTACTATTGATGCTTGCGAGCATTCTAATTCTGGCTTCGTGCCGTACAATCGACTTAGGCTTACTGAAACCAAGCGGACAAATAAGCCCCTTATTACCGGCACTCGAAGCCGAGTTTGATATGTACAGCCTCGAAAAACTTTTTCCAAATCACCAATTTACCGATGCCACTTACACATCGACCAATGTTGACATTAACAGTCAAACAGTTAATGTTACACGAATCAACCAGGTTGATGCTACACCCAACGACCTTATCACATTATTCGATCGCGATGTTAAAAACAACATTACCAACCCTTATGGCGAAAAACAAGGCCGCATTATTTGCCGTATTGCAGCTTCAGATCATCAAAACAATTACTTTTTACGCCTTTTCTCGGTATTATCGGGCGGAACATTAAATTTATTGGGAATGCCCTTCGACATCTCCAAAAATCAAATCGATATAGATGTTGAAATTTTAAACAATAACAACGAATTGGTTGGCAGGTACACAGCCATAGGAAAAGGCAAAGAATTATGCTCGCTGTATTACGGACATAATTACTTTTCTGCCAGACGCATAGCTTATGTAGAAGCTTTTAAAGTTGCAATGACCGACATAAAACGACAAATACAAAACAACCACCAACATATTGTTGATGGCTTAACAATTGAATAAGCTGCTCAAAACAAATTTAAGTAAAACCCCCAAAACGCTTTTAAAATAAAACAAAAAGCCCTTTTTTTCTTATCTTTCGCAGGTTTTTTACAATATTGAATACAATGGAAAGAATGAACATTGCCATATTAGGCTGCGGAACAGTTGGCGGAGGTGTAGCCCGTATTATTTTAGATATGAATAACGAGCTCAACAACAGGGCAAACGCCACTATTCAGCTTAAAAAAATTGTTGAGTTATCGCCAAAAACAGCTGCCAAGCGATTCGATATCCCAATGGAATATTTTTGTGGAAACGGCAACGATTTATCAAAAAATGAAGCTTCGGCATACATAACCAAATTAATTGCCGACCCCGATATTGATTTAATTGTTGAAACCATTGGCGGAAAAGGCGACTTTGTTCATCAAACTTGTATCGATATTGTAAAAGCCGGCAAACATTTGGTTACTGCCAATAAAGCCTTATTGGCCGAAAGGGGTTCAGATATTTTCAATATGGCCGATAAAAAAGAAGTAAAAATAGGCTTCGAAGCGGCAGTTTGTGGTGCAATACCCATTATCAAAACCATAAAAGAAAACCTTACAGGCGATAAAATACTGTCTATTTCGGGAATAATGAACGGCACCAGCAATTACATACTGAGCCAAATGCAAAACGAAAACCTCGAATTCGACACCGCACTAAAATTAGCACAGGAAAGTGGCTATGCCGAAGCCGATCCTACCCTCGACATTAACGGTGGCGATGCCGGCCATAAGCTCATTCTGCTCATCAAACTGGCTTATGGCATCGATGTTTCGATGGACGACCTGTCGATGATTGGCATTCAGGACATTAAAAAGGAAGACATAGAATTTGCCAAAGAAATTGATGCCAAAATAAAGCTGATTTGTTATGCCAAAAAAGTTAATGGCGACATATATGCAACCGTTCGTCCAATGATGGTGAAAAACAGCAACTTTTTGTCGAATGTTAATGGCGCAACCAATGCGGTAAGGCTCAACAACAAATACTCAGGCATTCATATTCTGGTTGGCAAAGGAGCAGGTTCAAGCGAAACAGCCATGTCAATTGTTTCCGATATTGTTTTTATTGCCCGCTATGGAAAAAAAATAAGCAATACCGCACAAAAACAAGAACGCAACTTTGCCGATGCCCGCCAGTTTGTATTTCCTTATATAATTACCTTTCACACAGCCGATATGCCCGGAACAACCGGTTTTATCACAACAGCAATTGGCAAACAAAACATCAATATCGATACGGTGAGTCACAACAGGCACAACGACGACAAGGCCCTGTTTTCGGTAGCAACCATGCCAAGTACTTTGGAGAAAATTGAATCGGCCATTGAAGAAATCAAACGTGAACGCCCCGGTATGTTGCTGAGCGAGCCCAAAATAATGCCAATTCTTTATTAAGCAGTTTAGATGCTTTATAAAAATATTTAGAAATTATATCCAAAATGAATGCCCACCGAGTAAACAAACTCGTCCTGAGCAATCATAAAATCAATTTTTGGGCTTAAATCAATTTTATCGGTAACCGGAATCAAGTACTTACTGCTAAAAGCAATTAAATACAAAGCCGAAGTTTTATTGCCTGTTGTACGGAGCATACAACCGGGTCGGAGACTGAAATAAAAATTGTCGTAAATATTCAACGAAGTATCGAAGGTAAAAGAATTCCGAAGCGGGCCAATAAAAATACCCGAATAACCAAATCCGACAGACAAAAAACGCGTAACATAACGCTGATAGTTTAACTGAAGCATTGGCGAAAAGCTATGAATATGGCGCAAATAGGCAACATCTAACGAAGCGCCTAATAAAAAAACAGGATCCTTATAGCTCGTAAAATTATTGGTACGTTTAATGCCATGTTGTGTAAAAACCATATCGCTACCAAACACATTGTTTACCGAAATAAATAGAAAAACAACAAGAAGTATCCGAAATGGCTTCATTAGCTTATTTTTATTGAGTTATAATTCGATACAAAATTATGACTTATTAAGGAATAATGAGAAACAAATAAGACAAAAAGGTTGCTGAAAAGTTGATTACCTTTTTATGTCCCTAATTAACAATTGAATAGAAGTACGCCCCCTGAATTCGTTTTCAACAATTGAATAGCAAATATCAAAAGGAACGCCAGATTCAACTAAAGCAAACTTATCGGCTTGAGAGAATGCAATGGCCGAAAAACGTTTGTGACTGCTGTTGGGTTCGTATAAATCGAGCTTCAGATGCTCGCCATTTTTGCCCACCACGCGGCTTGTTCCAGCATCAAAAACATTTTCCGAAACAAAAACGGGTGTCATATTGTGAGGTCCAAAAGGTTCGAATTGCTTTAAGATGCGCACCAGCTTGGGGTTAATGTCCGACAACTGTAATTTGGCATCAATATCGACAGTTTGAATGGTTTGGCTTTTGGTAATGGTATTACATACAAACTCTTCGAAACGAGCTGCAAATTTCTTTACATTTTCAATTTTCATTGTTAAACCCGCAGCATACATGTGTCCGCCATACGACTCCAACAAATCGCTGCAATAATCGATGGCTTCGTACAAGTCGAAATTTTTTACCGAACGTGCCGAACCTGTTGCCAAACCATTCGATTCGGTTAAGATAACGGTAGGCCTGTAAAAAACATCGGTAATTCGCGAGGCAACAATACCAACAACTCCCTTGTGCCAATCTCTATTATAAAGAACTGTCGAACAACGCTTTAACTGATCCTCATCGTTATTGATTAAGTCTAGTGCTTCCTGAGTGATGTCCCTGTCGAGCGACTTTCGTATTTCGTTAAACGAGTTTATTTCATCGCCCATTATCAACGAAGCATCCTGGTTTTCGGATATCAGCAGCTCAACCGATTTTTTCCCGTGTTCGATACGGCCGGCAGCATTTAACCTTGGCCCAATTTTAAAAACTATATCGTTTATTGTAATTTCGGTACCGGTAATGCCTGCATTTTTGATGAGTGTTTTCAACCCCATGCTTGGATCCGAGTTCAATTTTTTGAGCCCGTAGTATGCTAAAACACGGTTTTCGCCAATTACAGGCACAATATCCGAAGCAATGCTTACTACTACCAAATCGAGCAAATCGTAAAGCGCCGGAATAGGCTGTTCGTGTTTAATGCAATAAGCCAACAGGAACTTGAAACCAACTCCGCAGCCCGAAAGTTCCTTAAAAGGGTAATTACAATCGGGGCGTTTAGGATCCAAAACAGCTACAGCATCGGGAATTCGGTCGCCGGGGTTGTGATGATCGCAAATGATATAGTCGAGATGACGGGTACGTGCGTAAGCAATTTTTTCGACCGCCTTAATTCCACAGTCAATCACAATAACCAATGTATAATTATTGTTTGCAGCATACTCGATCGATTTTGGTGAAATGCCGTAACCTTCGGAATATCTGTCGGGGATGTAATATTCCAATTGTTTGATTTTATCTTTCAGAAAAAGATACAACATCGACACCGAAGTAGTTCCATCCACATCGTAATCGCCATAAATGAGTACCTTTTCTTGTCGTTCAATAGCTTGGTGTAAGCGCTCAACCGCTTTGTCCATGTCCTTCATTAAAAACGGATCGTGCAAATCGCTAAGCTTGGGCCTAAAAAAAGCCTTAGCCTGGTCATATGTTCGTATATCGCGCTGAACCAACAAGTTAGCAACCGACATATCAATATTCAGCTGAGCCGACAAGTGCTTAATATCATTGACGTCGCCCTGAGGTTTTATTTTCCAAACTTTATCGTTATCCATTTACAATGCATTGCACTTTAAAACCTTCAAAGATAGCAAAACAAGCATCATCTGAAAACAAATTTTGAACACAGGGCACATGTTTATTGAAAATAATTTTTAACGCATTGGAAATGTGATGTAAAAAACTACTAGCACTTTTTTCAAAAAAAATTGGGATCTGTTTAAAAATGCTTTTACATTTGAATAAATAAAAAACAAGGGTTAATCAACGCTACAACAATCAACAAACCATGTACAATAAACCAAAAAGAAAAACGCTGTTTATTGGGTTCGTTATATTTGCCGCATTTGTTCTGCAATCGTGTTCAACAAAAAAATGTGTGCTTTGCGAGCTCGACAATAAAACAGTTTACAACATCGACTTGAACGAGTCGGGTGAAAAAAACTTCGGAACCAAGCAAATCAAGTCTTACTTTCCGCCGGTTCCAATCGAAGCTGCCAACAAAAAAACCAACCTTTACGTTGTTAACTGCAACAACACCGAAGCATACCGCCTCAACAAAGGGAAAGAGATGGAATTGTTCATCAAAAACAATTTGTTGCTAATCGACTCAATCGATATAGCGCTCATTTCAACCAGTTCAGATGCCGATTTGTTACCCGAAATCCACACATTAAGTTCATTAATAAAAAACAATGAACTCAATATGTGCAGCAGGGTACGCAAACCATTCAAAGTTGAACTCAGGGGAATGGTTGGTTTCAGATCGTTTGAGCCAACTACCTACCAACCTCTCATGGGCGATACACCAATCGAAAAGCCTACGTTTGGCATTGGCCCCGAAGGAACAAAAATTACCGCCGGTGCCGAAATGGCTTTTATGCCTACCCTTTTCAATTTTAATAACCGGCACAGCCTCAATTTAGGCTTATTAAGCGGTTACTGGCCTGTCGATGGAGGGCATTTCATTCCTCTGGCCATACACCCACGATTTACTTTCAACAACATTACCAACCCGCTTTGGGGCAACTGCAATGCTTACTATCTTTTTGCCGATTTGGGTACAGCTTACGATATTACCGGCAATTTCGAAAAATTATGGTCGAATAAATTGAACGCAATTTTTTGGGACCTTGGTGCCGGTCTCGATTTTTGGAAAACTAAGAACATGGATCTTTCTGTTGATTTTGGCTACCGACAAAGCACCCTACCCCTCGAAGCTTTCGACGAAAACAGCGAGTGGATGAATTGCATCAACACCCACAACATCCCATATTCGCAATATCCTCGCCGTCGTTCGGGGCAATTCTTTATTCGTTTTGGTGTAACCTTCTAATTTAAAAACAATGAACAATATAATAAAATATACTTTCGCGCTGTTGCTGCTGATACTGTTTAGCACTTGCACCGAAACCATACTACGCGACGATTGCGCTTCGTTGAGCGAAATTGAACTCACATTAAAAGCCGAATACGCTACCGATTGCGAACCCAATCAGGATTTTCCGGCAAGCGGAGCAGGTTTTAAAATGATCGTAGGTTCCGACACCCTATTTGCCGGCAACCTGAATAACCAGGGCATATTCGAAACCGGCCCTATAGCCAATAGCAGCTGTGGCCTCAACAATGTGCGCATTGAAGCCACATACCGAGGCAAATCAATAATTCAACAATTTGGCGTGCTTTGTTGCGATACCCTTTTGGCATATCGTTTCGAGAATGTTTGGTGCGATGTTGTTGAACCCATAAGTTGCGAGGCTCTTGATACCAGCATTGTGAAAACAATTACCAGTTCGGGCGAGTGTATTCTGCAAAATGCACCCTTCGACCAGCTTCAAAACAACCACGTATTAATTGTTGCGCCTGGTCCGCTTCAAATTAATACTCAAGAACTTGAAAGTCTTACCGGAAAAATTTATCTCGAAAACATTAGCCCAAGGCCCGACAACAACATTGTAAAACTAAACGAAGGCCAAATGCTTGAAATTTATTTCAATGTAATACGCGACGAAATTATTGAGATTCCAGCAATTAATATTGAATTGCCGGTTTCGTGCACCGACGATCAGGGCAACACACTTAATTCGGGCACAATAAATATTACACTCGATGCTACGGTTTGTGACCCCAATGTTTGCTACTGCCCCTTTGGCGAATCCGACAGGATAAGCACTTATTATGCCAGCGAGCCCGTAACAGCAGGCAGCAACCAAAATTTCAACTTTACAATTGCCGAACTGAACGACGGCAACTTTGGTGATGGTTGCATACTGAAAATCGATCGCATTGTACGCGCCGATGGCAGCGATGCATACAACACCGAAAACGGTGCATGGACCATTTTATCGGCCAGCTCCGATGAAATGATTATTGGAGATGAACTTTCGATTGATGCAAATTTTGCCCCACCAACAGCCGAAAACTTCACCGAGGAATTTTGGGTGTACACGTCGGTATATTCATCGAACAACCCCAACGAAGCAGTAAATACCGATGAATGCAAGTTCAGCTTTAAGCTAAATGGCGACGGTTGCGAACAGCTTTGCCCTCAATTGCAGGTTTTTGGCAATAATGTACAAGTATTGAACCAGGCGGGAACAGTAATCGACAACCTGAACCTGAGCGAAACAATCGACTTTGACCCTCAAAACACAGTTTCGCAACAGGTAACTGGCATCATGTCAACAAAATGTTTAGATAATCTTCAAAACAACGGCAACGCTTTTTTTGCAATTAACTTGCCCCAAGGAAGTTATTGTGGCAACATAGAATTACACATTGAGAAACTAGCCATTGGTGAAAGCGACGATCGTAATAAATTTTCATTAAATGAAGAATTTATGACAATTTCAGATAAGGGAGGAAAAGTTGACTTAAGAATTTTGTTTGAAACGCCCGATTTGAACGACCATTATTCCGAAGAACACAATGAGCTTTACCAATGCCAATTCAATGTAATAGCAATTTCGGCAAATACCGGGCAGGAAGTATGCAGGCAAAATATAAAAATTGAAGCCAGAGTAGAAGAATTTTCGGTCGGTTCTCGCGATGTAATCCCCATGGAAGCTTTTAGTCAGGTTTCGGTACAAGCTTCAGAACCATCGTACCACGTATATTTGGTCGACAGGTTTAACGAAACACTGGGCAACTATGGCATACGCGAATCGTTAACACGTACGTTCATCGACTTTTCAGGCACTGTTAGAAAGCCAATGAGCAACCATACACTTTATTTCGATGTTGCATCGCCCAACAACCCTGCTTTGAACCACGATCAGAAACCCCGCTTATTTTTGGTTAACAGCGACGAAAATGAATATTCTGAAATTAGTGCTACTGCCGTTGCCAACTTTACAACGCCCGACGCATTTTTCGAAGCATACGAAAGCGGGCAACTGGCCTTAGACATTTTCAACAGCGGAACGCCATATACCGGCAACTGGACCAACCGAACAACAAAACAACAAGTCGATCAAAACGGAGGAATCAACATTCAGCCCGGTGAAGTTTACTTGTTGTGGGATCCCAACGGATCGTCCAATTTTTTCAATGAAGGAGGACAACAACGCGAAATATTCTGTTCAATGGCGCTTATCTACATTTCATCGGTGAAATCGGGCGACGACAATACAACGCCCGAAACCGGAGGAAACGGCAAAGCATCGGTTTCGTTTTATGTGCAATATCCCATTAAACACTAGATTATAATATTCTGCATATGAAGACAATACTCAAAAACATATTGATATTATTGGTTTTAGCGTTAAGCTTTAGCTGTAAATCGACCAAAGAAAGTCAGGTTAAAAAAGAGCAAAACCATTTTGCCGGCCAAGGCAATGTAGCCCTTCTGCTTAGCCCCGAAATTAATAGTCCCGGAAAAAATACGATCGGTTCGGAAGCCTATGCCGACCAAAGCTATTATTTATTACAAACCGAAACGGAACGATTCAAGGACAATGCACCATTTATTGAAATTACCAACAATGGCCAAAGCGAAAGGCTATGGTTTACATCGAGCAGGGCCGATACGCAATTTTACGGAAAAAAAACAACCAACAAATACCAGCAAATTTATTATTGCGAACGAACTGTTGAACAAGGGAAAGCGCCTAACGAAGGCTGGAGTGAGCCGGTACTTTTTTCAATCGAAACCGACAACCCTTACCTCGATGATTTTTACCGTTTGTTTAACGAGGCAACCAAAGGGGCACCTACCATTGCCAATAACACCCTTGTTTTTTCGTGCGACATGATTAAGGACGGGCTGAGCAGCGAATTCAAAAACCTATGGCAAATAGAGCGCAAGAATGGTATTTTCGGAACTCCTATGCCCATACCAGGTCTTTCGTCTGATAATACGTGGGAGTCGCAACCATGCCTGTCGGCCAACGGTAAACACTTGTTCTTTGTTTCGAACCGCCAAACCGATAGCAAAGGAGCAATTGTCCCATCGAACGATTTAAACATTTACTATTCGTTCAACCAAAACGGAACATGGACAAGCCCCTTGGCCGTTGATGAGCTAAACAGTGCTTACGCCGACATCACCCCGCATGTATCGGCACATTTCGAAAGCATATTTTTCTCGTCGAACCGCGATGGTGAGTTTAAAATATACGAGGCCACGCTTAAGCTCGACGACGAAAAAGGAGGCTATCAAATTGATTCGCAAAATATTAAAACTTTTACACACAAAACAATTGCTACCACAATCGATAATCCTGTTGAGGTGGAACTTAACGACGGAAATAACCCGCAATACCCGTTTATTTACTATAACCCAATAAATACAAAGTCGGCACGATCGATATTCTGGGCAGCCAATCACCCCGAAGGGTATGGCAGTTTCGACATAATGGCTTGTGAAATACCTTTCGAAGTACAATTGTATGCCGAATTGCTTGACATAAACCCCTACCCTCAAATCGACGGAATTATTGAACCTGTAATTGAGCTAAGCGGTTTCAGCAGTCAAACAGTTCAAGATGCCAAAACCCAACTTAAACTGTATGCAGGTTTAAACTACCAACTAAAAGGCGGATCGACAGCAAACGCCCAAACCGGCACTTATTTTTGCAACCTGCATCCATCGTACATATTCATTGGCTATGCAAAGCCACAGGCACAAACGGCAAAAAATTTCGACCGCAACAGCGAAGTAATTTCAGGAGCCATCATCAATTCGATGCTCACAACGGAATTTGGAAACCTACCTTTGAACGGAATAGTTAGCGATACCATTATTTACGACACCATTCAAATTACAAAAGCATGGGAACGCAAACCGCTTTGCCCAGGAAAACTGAACATTGAACCAACACACCGTTCCATATCGTATTTCCAAACCGGCTATTGGGAAGTGAACACCAGCGAGAACCTGCGCCGCGACTTGATCGCCCTGCACGATGGGTTCGAAATTGAAGATATATACAACCCCAAAGGCTCAATAACTCGTACCCGAAGCGACTACTACGTAAGGGGCTACGAGCAGCCCATGTTTGCGGTTAACACCAACGATGAATCGAGCTATTCTATTGCCAATGCGCCATGGATTGAGCTTCACCCTAACAATTACTACTGGGGCGACAGGCCCGGCTTCGAATCACGTTTGGAACGCCGGATGCAAGGCCGAAAAGACCGAATTGCGCAATATGCCAATTATGCCGAAAAAGTTGACGAAAACCTAAAAAACCTCACCGACACCATTAAGTTAAAGTACATTAATCTGCTCGATTTGCATCAGGATTTGAAGCCAAAATTATTGATCGAGATTTTTGCCGTTTCGGACCAGCGTGAAGCTTCGCGCAGTTGGTACATTGGCGATACCGTTAATTACCGTGGTAGCGAATACAACGAATACACCAAAAAATTCAATACCGAAATGGTAAAAATTGTTCCGCCAAAAGTGAACGAAAACACCAAAACTGTTACCGAAGTCAAAACCTGTACCCTTGAGTTGAATGCCGATGGCGACAATGGCACATTGTTGGGTATCCCCGGCGATAATACCGACCTCAACACCAACCTTTCGCGTTTGCGTGCATGGTTTGGTTACAAGGAAGTGCTCAAGCGCCTGCAAACATCCGAAACGTTTAACAAATACCTGACTGCAGGCAAGGTTGCACTGCCCGACAACAACATTAGTTACGACGATGCCGACATTATTATCATTACCCGTGGAAAACGAATCGATGGCGATGTAGAAAACCCGAAGTACCCTTATCCGACAGCCAATAATCCGAGCGGAAACGGTTATTTCGACTACGACCAAATCAGGCGCATCGAAATACAATCGAGGTTATTGCTTGGAAAAGAACAAAAAGTAGAAGAGAATTATTGCTGCGACCCGGGTAAATAAGCCAAAGGCCTTGCAAACACATTTTTTGCTGTTATCAAAAGTAGCATAGCTTTGCTGTTTTGTAATTTTTGTAAAAACCGTCAAGAAAAAATCTAATAGTAGCCTGAGTTCGATTTAAAATTTCGAGTTCAGATTACAATAAAAAGCTGATATTCAAACAAAATCTCCACGTCGAACATAGGTTAATAATACTTAGCAACTAAAGGTTAATAAACGAGCATAAAATTTGACTTATTAACATACAATGCAACCAACCAAAAAATTCATTGTCGTTGTATATGTTGTTTAATTTATTCAAGAAAAATCTAATAAATGAAAAAAATTATTACCTCATTTCTTATCTGTATATCATTGTTTTGTTATGCACAAAAGGAGAACAAATCTCCTACATTTAAAATCTCATATTTTGGTGAAATGATTACTCATCCCGGCTTAAAATTTGGGGTTGAACATCAATTATTCTTAAAGGAAAGTAGAAAAAAACAAAAAGAAATTAAACATCAAATAATTTCATGTTTGAATATTGGAGGCTATACTCATTTCAAGTTCAACACTAATTTGTTTTTAAATACCGAAATAGGTTACAGACACACATGCTCCGGGGGATTTATATATGAAACAATGATTGGAATAGGCTACTTACGAACCTTTATAAATGGTAAAACATATACAGTCACAAACAATGGAAGCATCTCTGAAATTTTTTTGGCAGGCAGCAATTCCTTCATGCCATCATTTTCATTAGGTTTTGGAGCCGATGTAAAAAACAAAAACAATTGTATAAAGGCCTGGTATATTAAACCAGTACTGTTTTTACAAATGCCCTACAATTCATCAATACTCCCACATTTAGCAATAGAAACGGGTATTAATTTTCAACTAAACAAATAACCATGAAGAACTTATTTATTCCAATATTACTGCTTACAATGATTCTTATATCTTGCGAAAAGGAGTCAACCAACATCTATATTTCTGATCACCTTTTTTTACGCAGCAATAAAGCTGATATGCCAATTTTTGTTGAAGGGAATTATGCATCGAAAAATTTTGTGATAGTTTTACATGGTGGCCCTGGTGATGATATTCTTGTATTTAAAGAACTTTTCCAACCTTTTACTGAAAAATTAGAAGAAAACTACGTAATGGTTTACTGGCAACAACGATGTGCCGGCTCATCACAAGGAAATGTTGATTCAGAAAACATCCAACTATCAAATTATGTTACCGATATGGAAAAGCTAATTATTTTACTGAAGCACCAATATGGTAAAGATATCAACATTTACCTTTTGGGGCATAGTTGGGGAGGTGCGATTGGTTCAATGTTTTTGCTTAAAGACAACAATCAAATGAACATTAAAGGGTGGATTGAAATATGCGGCAACCACGATTTTCCATTAACATTTCAGTTAGAAAAAGAAAAAATCATTTCAACAGGAAAAAACCAAATAGCCTTTGGCAATAATACCGAATCGTGGAATAATATAATTGAGAAAGCAAATAATTGTGATTTAAATACCATTGAAGGGAAACTGGCAATATATGTTTTAACCGATGAGGCCTATAACCTAATGGTAAGTGTTGACTCTGTTATAATTAACGACTTCACTACAAAAGAGACTTTAGATGGCATATTTTTCCACCCTTACAACCCTTTTTCCAATATCGTAAATGTGTTTGCCGGAGCAGCAGTAAATAAAGACTACATGGATCTTTCGCTAAACAATGATTTGCATAAAATTAAAATCCCATCATTATTTTTGTACAGCGAATATGATTTTACAGTACCGTCGAAACTGGGACATGAAGCTTTTGAACAAATTTCGACAAACAAAAAAGAGTTCATTATACTTTACCATTCGGAACATTGGCCCATGAGGACAGAACCTGATAAATGCAGCAATGCAATAATTGCATTTATCGAGAAATATAAATAGGACTAGTTCAAAAAAATCAATAAACAAAAAAACAAGTTTCCATTTTTGCCTTTATCTAAAGTAGCATAGCTTTTCTGTTTTGTTATCTTTGCAAAAATTTTAAAAGCACACTTAAAATGAGTATCAGGGAATTGAGTGAACAGGAAATTATTCGTAGGAATTCGTTAACCAAACTGCGCGAATTGGGCATCGACCCGTACCCCGCAGCCGAGTATAAAATCACCCACAGCACCGAACAAATAAAGAAGCAATTTGAAGCCGATAATGAAGCATCGTTCGATGTAGTAATTGCCGGACGAATGATGAGCCAGCGCATTATGGGCAAGGCTTCGTTTGCCGAACTACAGGACGAAAGCGGCCGTATTCAGCTGTACGTTAACCGCGATGAAATTTGTCCCGACGACGACAAAACCCTGTACAACGAGGTTTTCAAAAAATTACTCGATTTGGGCGATATTATTGGCGTGAAAGGTTTTGTTTTCAAAACACAAATGGGCGAAATTTCGGTTCACGTAAAAGAACTTACCGTTTTAAGTAAATCGATACGCCCGCTACCCGTTGTTAAAGAAAAAGACGGCCATACTTTCGATGCATTCACCGACCCCGAAATGCGTTACCGCCAACGCTATGTCGATTTAATTGTAAACCCGCAAGTACGCGAACATTTCAAAAAACGTACCGTGGTAATGAATACCATGCGCCAAATGTTCAACGAACGTGGTTACCTCGAGGTGGAAACACCTGTTCTTCAACCCATTCCGGGTGGAGCAACAGCTCGTCCGTTCATTACCCACCACAACGCGCTCGACATTCCGCTTTACTTGCGAATTGCCAACGAGTTGTATTTGAAACGCTTGATTGTAGGCGGTTACGAAGGTGTTTACGAATTTGCCAAAGACTTCCGAAACGAAGGGATGGACCGTACCCACAACCCCGAATTTACCGTTATGGAAATTTATGTAGCCTACAAAGACTACAACTGGATGATGGACTTTACCGAAGAGATGATCGAGAAAGTGGCTTTGGCATTGCACGGCACCACTAAAGTGCAGGTTGGCGATAAAGTGATCGATTTTAAGCGCCCATTTAAGCGCATCAGCATGCTCGATTCCATTAAAGAACACACTGGTTTCGATATAAACGACATGGACGAAACTCAATTGCGCGAAGTTTGCAAACAGCTTGAAATTGAAGTGGATGCCAGCATGGGTAAGGGAAAACTGATTGATGAAATATTTGGCGAAAAGTGCGAAGGCAATTACATACAACCTACATTTATAACCGACTATCCTAAAGAAATGTCGCCACTGTGCAAAAAGCACCGCGAGAACCCCGAGCTCACCGAGCGTTTTGAGCTGATGGTGAACGGCAAAGAGCTGTGCAACGCTTATTCAGAACTAAACGATCCAATTGACCAGTTGGAACGTTTTCAGGAGCAATTGAAACTATCGGAAAAAGGCGACGATGAGGCCATGTTCATCGATATGGATTTTGTGCGTGCACTGGAATACGGCATGCCGCCAACATCGGGCATGGGCATTGGCATCGACCGTTTGGTGATGTTTATGACCAACCAACCATCGATACAAGACGTGTTGTTTTTCCCGCAAATGAAACCCGAGAAGAAAGCCGTTGAACTTAGCGACGAAGAAAAAGCAGTGTTGAACATACTGAAAGCCAATTCGCCCATCGACCTGAACCAGTTGAAAGAACAAGCCGCATTGAGCAACAAGAAATGGGATCAGGCCATAAAAGGGCTCACCAAGCACAAGTTGGCAAAGGTTGAAAAAACTGACGATGGGCTTTTTGTAGAAATAGTTTAAACAAAATGATTTTTGTACTTTTGCGGTTCATTTTCTGACAGGAAAACAACATGTTTACAAACTCGAAAATTGCAATTATCGGAAGCGGGAGCTGGGCCACGGCTTTGGCAAAAATCATTTTAACCAACGTGCCCTCCATTAACTGGTATTTCCGCAACCCCGACAATGTCGATTTCTTCAAAAAATACAGTCACAATCCAAGTTATTTGGGCGACGTATTTTTCGATACCGAACGCATCAACTTTTTTACCGATATCAACAAAATCTGCAAGCAAAGCGACATCATCATTTTCGCCATTCCATCGGCCTTTTTGTACAATGGGGTGAAGGATTTGAAGGTGGACATCAGTGGCAAGTTTGTGATTTCGGCCATTAAAGGTATTGTACCTCAGGACAACCTCATTGT
>JAFGAF010000518.1 GCA_016933815.1 Prolixibacteraceae bacterium | reverse complement strand
CGGCATTGTGCAAAGTTGTTCAACCTAAATTCTTATTAAAATGATAAACAAAATTCTATTCATCGGCACAATAATGCTTTTGTTAGGTCTCGGATCACAGGCACAAACAGCACGCGAAATTATCAGTAAAAGCAACAAAGCCATCGAAACCAATGCCATGGAAATGCTTTCGACATTGAACATTTACAATCCGAAAGGCGATGTTCGGGTGCGACAAATTGCCACAGCCACCAAAAAGTTTGGCGAAGTGAGCAAAACCATTATCCGCTTTACTGCCCCACCCGATGTGACAGGCACCACCATGCTCATTCACGACTACCCAAACCGCGACGATGACATGTGGATTTACCTGCCCGCCCTTCGAAAATCGCGTCGTATTGTAAGCAGCGAAAAGGGCAACAATTTTATGGGATCGGAATTTACAAACAGCGACATGAGCGTCCCCAATATCGATGATTTTGATTACAAGCTGCTTAGCAAATCGATAATTGAAGGCAAGGCATGTTACACGATTGAATCGGTGCCAAAAAACGAACAAATTGCCGGTAATTACGGTACAAAACGAAAAGTAAGCTACATCGAAAAAACTAACTTTTTGGCGCTAAAAGTTGAACATTACGACCTTAAAAACCAACTCAAACGTGAGCAAATTATTGCCGATTACCGCAAACACGATAACGGAAAGTGGTTTGCCTATACAATGGAAATGAAAAACTTACAAAATGGCCGCCGTTCGGTACTCATTGTCGATGCATTTCAAAACAGCTCGACAATGACCGAAGAGCAATTTTCGCCGGCCATGCTCGATCGATAAAGAATTGCTGACCAAAAATGTATAAAAGGTTAAAAATATTACTTGTACTTAGCCTGCTTATTGAGTTTCAATTGCCGGCTCAAAACATAAACATCGTAATTGAAGGCTTACGAAATAAGCAAGGGCAAGTTATTCTCAATTTTTATTCAAACAGCAAAACTTTCGACAAGGAAGAACCTGAACATACTTTTGTATATCCAAAGTCACCTGGCACAAATGGGAAAATGATCATCGACAACCTTCAGTTACCCACCGGCACATACGGCATTGCGCTTATCGATGACGAAAACAGCAACGGCAAGCTCGATTTCAGGCTAATGATACCCCGCGAAGGTTTTGCATTTTCGAACCATCCCTTTACCAAACACCGCAAACCCGACTTCGAAGCTTTTTCGTTTGAACATTCCAACAATAGTTACGTGCATTTCGAAGTGTATTATTTTGGAAGTGAATAATTGAACACCATTGCTTTATTCTACACTTGTGTTTATATTTGTACATCGAAACGTACAAATTTTACATATGATTACAACAACCATTTCAGATTTCAGAAAGGATATAAAGCATTATTTTGATAATGTGATTAAAAATGCCGAAACCCTTATCATTAACAGGGGCAAGGACAGCGGCGTCGTTATCATGTCGTTGGATGAATACAATTCACTCAATGCTACTAATCACGAATTATCATCAAAAGCCAATGAAAAGCGGCTCGACTCGGCAATTGAGAAATTGAACCAAAACAAATCCTTTCGTAAAGAATTAATCGAATAATACCGTGAAATATATCTTTGTTGACGAATCGTGGGATGATTATCTTTACTGGCAGAAAACCGATAAACGAATGCTGGCAAGGATAAACAACCTTTTGAGAGACATTAAGCGTCAACCTTTTGCAGGTATGGGCAAGCCCGAACCATTGAAGCATAAATACCGTGGCTACTGGTCGCGACGTATTGACGGGGAACACCGATTAATTTATAAAATTAAAGATGATGAAATTTTAATAGCTAAATGCAGGTTTCATTACGATTAAACAAATTGACACAATGATCATTATAGGAATTGCCGGGGGCACCGGCTCGGGGAAAACAACAGTGGTAAACGAGATAACCAATAAGCTAAACCACAACGAGGTAGCAGTTATTTCGCAAGATTCGTACTATCGCGATCAGGTTGAACTGCCACTCGAAGAACGCCAAAAAATCAACTTCGACCACCCCGACTCCATTGAGTTTGAGCTATTGGTTGAACACATCAAACAACTCAAACAAGGCATGCCTATAAAACAACCCATTTACTCGTACCTAACTTGCACGCGTGCCAACGAAAGCATTGAAGTTAAACCGCATAAAATAATCATTATTGAAGGCATTTTGTGCCTTACCCAGCCCGAATTGCGCAATTTAATGGACATTAAAGTGTTTGTTGATTGCGAAGCCGACCTGCGCCTTTCGCGCGTAATTAAACGCGACATTATTGAACGCGGGCGCGGTGTTGATCAAACCCTTAAACGCTATGAAAAAACCGTGCGCCCCATGCACCTTCAATTTATAGAGCCCAGCAAACGCTACGCCGACATCATTGTTCCCCAAGGCGGCAAAAACAAGGTTGCCATTAACATTCTTACCCAATTTATCGAAAAACAACTCATCTAAAAATATTACACCATGCTCAACAACATCAACATCGAAACCATTCTTTTTATCGACATTGAAACAGTTCCCATTTGCCCAACTTTCGACGATTTACCCGAGAAAATGCAAAAGCTATGGGACAAAAAATCGCAATACTTCCGCGAAGGCGAACAAACAGCAGCCGATGTTTACGAACGGGCGGGCATTTATTCCGAGTTTGGAAAAATAATTTGCATTTCGGTAGGCACACTCTACCAACGCAAAGGAGAACAACGCTTCAGGGTAAAATCGTATGCCGGGCACGACGAGAAACAACTTTTGTTCGATTTTGTGAACATGCTCGAAAACTTTTCAAAACAAGGCAGTGCCAAACTTTGCGCCCATAACGGCCAGGAATTCGATTATCCGTACATTGCCCGCCGCTGCCTCATTAATGGCGTACCCATTCCAAAACTGCTCGATATTGCCGGTGCTAAACCCTGGGAGGTAAAAGATGTGCTGCTCGACACCTTGCAACTATGGAAATTCGGCGATTACAAGCATTTTACCTCGCTCGACCTGCTTTGTGCCGTTTTCGATAT
>JAFGAF010000517.1 GCA_016933815.1 Prolixibacteraceae bacterium | reverse complement strand
TTAAAGGCTGTCTCATATTTTTGGGGCAGCTTTTTTTGTGTTTTATTGAAATCCTTTTATCCTTTTAGTGTTCCCAAGCTAAAATATCGCCGGGTTGACAGTCGAGTTCTTTGCAAATGGCATCGAGGGTCGAAAACCTAATGGCTTTAGCTTTGCCTGTTTTTTTGCATTTAATTGTGATGATATGGTGGGGCAGTTCTATCGCTTTTGGGCATGGCCGGTTTTGGTATTAGGCAATTGATGAAAAGAAGAAATAAATAGGTAGAAACAAAGATTTTCATTTACATTTAAAAAAGCGCTGTCGGATATTGTTCCGACAGTGCTTTTTTGGTGATAAGATATTGATTGTATAAATTTTGTGTTGTCCTGCTCAAGCTTTTAAGGTAATTTGTAATCATGATTTGTATGGTGAATGGAGAAAAGTGTAATATTTGCACACATTTATTGAGAGAAAAGTGTATATTTGCTTGAGTTGGTTGTGGAGAAAAGTGTAATTAAGAGCGGTATTAACCATGAAACTATGTACAGAACAAAAATTAAAGAATTAATAGCCTGGAAATTAAATAAAAATAAAAAACCACTTGTGTTTTTTGGTGCACGACAAGTAGGAAAGACATGGCTTATAAAGGAATTTGGGAGAACACAATATAAGAAAATGGTGTATGTAAATTTTGAAGATGAAGCTGCTCCTAAAGATATTTTTAAATCAGATTTCCATATAGACCGTATCATAACATTGTTGAATGCATTTGCTGGGTTAAAAATAACGGCTGAGGATACATTACTTGTTTTCGATGAAATACAAACTGCAGTTCGTGGTATTACTGCACTTAAATATTTTTACGAAAAAGCACCTCATTATCAAATTATTGCTGCAGGTTCATTGTTGGGAATAAATATTCACCCCAATGAATCCTTCCCTGTAGGGAAAGTGGAATTTTTATCACTTCAACCACTTAGTTTCACTGAATTTTTGCTAGCGATGGAAGAAGCGGAGCTTGTTGAACTAATGCTTAAAAAGGAGTGGGAGTTACTTAATACATTCAAATCTAAACTTATCAACTACCTACGATATTATTTTTTTATAGGGGGTATGCCCGAAGCGGTATTACGTTTTTCTCAAAACAGAGATTGGAAAGAAGTTCGTAAAATTCAAAACAATATATTGAAAGCATACGAAAATGATTTTTCAAAACATGCACCAAAAGAAATTCTGCCTCGTATCAATATGGTTTGGGAAAGCATACCGGCACAACTGGCAAAAGAAAATAAAAAGTTTATTTATGGAGTAATTAAAGAAGGTGCACGGGCAAAAGATTTTGAGCTGGCTATTCAATGGCTTGTCGATTCCGGATTATTGCATAAGGTTTACAATGTTTCTAAACCTTCATTACCGCTAACTGCGTATAAAGAAATATCGGCTTTTAAATTATATCATAACGATATTGGTCTTCTTAGTGCAATGACAAAACTAAATGCAAGAACTTTACTTAATGGTGATGCTGTTTTTACAGAATTTAAAGGTGCCTTAAGCGAACAGTTTGTTTTCCAGCACTTACAACAAAATGATGAATTGGTGATTCATTATTTTACTTTTGATAATAGCAAATTTGAGATTGATTTTATTATTCAGAATGAAAATGATGAAATTATTCCAATTGAGGTAAAATCAGGTGAAAATCTTAAAGCTCGTAGTTTCAAACTGTTTTGTGATAAGTTTAAGCCCGGTACAGCCATTCGTACATCCTTAACTAATTATCATCATGAAAGTTGGCTGGTGAATATGCCTTTATATCTTTTGCCTGAATATTTTTAATAGAAATTAGGTTTTATTTTTTATTTTTTTTTGTGATTACTTCATCGTTTCGTCGTACCACTCCACAAATTTTTTAACGCCCTCCTCAAAACTGTAAGTGGGTTGATAAGCAAACAATTTATTGGCCTTGGTGATGTCGGCAAAGGTAATGTCCACATCGCCAGGTTGCATGGGAGCATACTTTAAATTGGGTTGTTGGCCAATGGCATTGTAAATGGTCTGTACCATCTTTTTTAAGCCAACAGGCTGGTTATTACCCAGATTCACGGTTTCGAATACATTATCATGTTCAAACAAATAATCAATGGCTCCGGTAATGCCGGCTAAAGTATCGTCAATATAGGTATAATCGCGGGCGGTTGTGCCATCGCCAAAAAGGGTTACAGGTTTACCGCTTCGTATCAGTTTGGTGAATTTATGAATGGCCAAATCGGGGCGTTGGCGCGGGCCAAATACCGTAAAAAAGCGCATATTGATAATGTCAAGTTGGTACAGGTGGTGGTAGGTATAGTTGATGAGCTCGCAAGCTTTTTTGGTGGCCGCGTAAGGCGAAATGGGGTTCGAAACATCCATTTCCTCGCTAAAGGGCGTTTCTTTGGTGTTGCCATAAACCGACGACGACGAGGCAAAAGCCATTTTTTTTATATTCCGCTCTTTCATCATATCGAGCACGTTTTGAGTGGCAATAATATTGGCCTTTATATAGCCCGACGGATCTTCAATGGAAGGGCGAACACCAGCTTTGGCTGCTAAATGTACAATAAGGTCGATATTTGCAGAGAATTTTTTTTCCAACTCTATTTTATCCGCCAAATCGGTCTCAACGAATTCGAAATTCGGATGCTTGATGAAATTCGAAAGGTTTTTATGTTTAATGGCGGGGTCGTAAAAGGGATCGAAATTGTCGATACCGCTTACATGATAGCCCAAAGCCAATAATTTTTCACACAAGTGCGAACCGATAAATCCGGCACAACCGGTAACCAAAATTTTCTTCATTTGTTTAAGAGTTTAATTGCATCAGTAAAATGCTGAGCCGATTAATGTGTTTCGAAAACCTTTTGGCAAATGTATCAAAAATGTGCCTAAAATCAGAAAATACAAGCGCTATAACAAACTTTAAGACTTTTTTAAATAGGCTATCGGATCGAATTGTTATTTTTGTTTTTTGAAGAAAAAAGACAAGTTAATTATTTGAAACTAATTGAAAATTATAGCAGAATGAAGAGAATCATTAATGTTTTGGTATTTGTTTTAAGCTCACTGCTTTTACTGGCTCAACCAAATGCCGATGATAAAAATTTTGAAATTGCCAAAAACCTCGATATTTATTATTCGTTGTTCAGAGAGTTGAATACCTTTTATGTTGATGAAATTGATGCTTCAAAATTGGTAAAAGAAAGTATCGATGAAATGTTAACCAACCTCGATCCTTACACATCTTATATTCCCGAAAACGATATTGAAGATTACCGATTTATGACCACCGGCGAATATGGCGGAATTGGTGCTCTGATATCGAAACATGGCGAAAACATTGTGGTTTCGGAACCTTACGATGGGTTTCCTGCACAAAAAGCAGGGTTAAAAGCCGGCGATGTGTTTATGGAGGTTTCAGGTAAGGCGGTTGAAAACATGACCACCGAAGATGTGAGTAATTTATTAAAAGGATCGGCCGGACAGGAAGTTAAAATAAAGGTGCAACGCCCGGGGCAAAAAAAGCCGCTTATATTCGATGTTGTTCGCGAAAAAATAACCATCGATCCAATAAGTTATTATGGTATGCTCAACAATACAACCGGTTATATTCGTTTGGGCAACTTTACTAAAGATTGTGCCGAAAAGGTAAAAAAATCGATGCTTGAACTTAAGGAAACCCAAGGGGCTGAGAATTTGATTCTCGATTTACGTGGCAATCCGGGCGGGCTTTTAGTTGAATCGGTCAACCTTTGTAACTTATTTATAGATAAAGATCAGGAGGTAGTTAGCACAAAGGGTAAGGTTACACAGTGGGATAAAACTTACAGCACAACCGGTAATCCTGTCGATACCGAAATTCCACTGGTGGTATTGGTTAACAGAGGATCGGCTTCGGCATCCGAAATTGTTTCGGGCACCATACAAGACCTCGACAGGGGTGTTGTTATTGGTACGCGTACTTTTGGAAAGGGATTGGTACAAACTACCCGCGATTTGAGTTATAACTCGAAATTAAAAGTAACTACGGCAAAGTACTACATACCTAGCGGAAGGTGCATACAGGCTCTCGATTACTCGCATCGAAACGAAGACGGCAGTGTTGGTACAATACCCGATTCGTTGATTAGTGAATTTTCTACCCGAGCCGGACGTAAGGTTTACGATGGCGGAGGCATTAACCCCGATATTGTTGTTGAACCCGATGAGTTGAGCAGTCTTTCGGTTAGCCTACTGCAACAGTTCAGGATATTCGATTTTGCAACATTGTTCAATCAAAAGAATGCTGAAATTGTTGCTCCCGATCAATTTGAACTCAGCGACGAGCAATACGAAGAATTCATTCAGTTTGTTGAAGGGGCGCCATTTGAATATGAGTCGGAAACTCAGAAAAAGCTAAAAGAATTGATTGAAATAGCCGAAGAAGAAAAATATTTCGATTTGGCCGCTGAAAGTTTCCAAACTTTGGAAAAAAGCCTTCAACTCGATCTTGACCGCGATTTACGTGCTTTTAAAGACGAAATTTCAATGTTGTTGAAAAGTGAAATTGTGTCGCGCTATTATTATCAAAAGGGGAGTGCGCAAGCATCGTTAAACGATGATAAAGTTATTGAAAAAGCGATTGAAGTGCTTAACGATAAAGCAATGTACGATGCTATTTTAACTGTATCTAAAAAGTAAGGAGAAACATAGAGTGTTGAAATAAAAAAACAGGTCGAAATTCATCGGCCTGTTTTTTTGTTGTCCCGCTAGGGCTCGAACCTAGACTCTTCTGAACCAAAATCAGACGTGTTGCCAGTTACACCACGGGACAATTGCGCTGCAAAAATAATATTCATCATAAAAAAACCTGCGCTTTTAGGCAGGTTTTTTTAATGATATTTGAAAAAAACATCTAATTGTCTGTTTCTGAATTGTATTGGTCGCGTTCTTTTAAGAAGTTCGATAACCTTTCAACCGTTGAGCGTGTAATTGCCACCCTGCCGGTACGTATAAACTGCATTACTTCGAATTGGTTGAGCTCATCGAAAAAAGCTTGTGTCTCATCATTATGCCCTGTTTTTTCTATTACAGTATAATCTTTTGTAATTTCCAAAATACGGGCATTGTGCTTACGTACCAATGTTTCTATTTGGTTGCCTTCGGTAAGCGCATCGGTCGATACTTTGTACAAAGCCAGTTCCTGATAAATAATTTCGTCGTTGGTATGGTAAAAGGCTTTCAGAACATCAATTTGCTTCTCAATTTGCTGTACAATTTTCGAAACTTGCTCTTTGGTTGAGTGTATTACAATGGTGAATTTACTGATTCCTTTAATGGCCGATGCCGAAACGGTAAGACTTTCGATATTTACCTTGCGACGGGTAAAAACATTGGTAAGCCGGTTTAACAAGCCAATATGGTTTTCGCTAAACGCAATAATATTATATTCTTGTTTCATAATTGTATCAATTTAATGTTTACATGCTGTTTTAACTTCTTATGAACCGGGTTTCTCAAGTATTATTTCAGAAACACTTGCTCCTGTTGGTACCATTGGAAATACGTTGTCCTCTTTTTCGACTACAATTTCGAGCAGGTAAGGTCCGTCGGTTTTCAGCATTTCGTCGATTGCACTTTCCAACTCGGTACCTTTTACTACTTTTTTAGCCGGAATGTCAAAGGCTCCTGCAAGTTTAATGAAGTCGGGGTTGTGCAATTCGGTAAAAGAATATCGTTTATCGAAAAATAATTCTTGCCATTGCCTAACCATGCCTAAAAAATTATTGTTCAGAATGATAACTTTAACAGGAATTTTTTCTTGAGCAATGGTCCCAAGTTCTTGCATGGTCATTTGAAAACCACCGTCGCCAATAAAAGTAACAACAGTACGGTTAGGAGCTCCCATTTGTGCGCCAACAGCTGCGGGTAATCCAAATCCCATGGTACCTAAACCGCCCGAAGTAACCAAGCTGCGTGTATGTTTAAACTTGAAATAACGAGCAGCAATCATTTGGTGCTGTCCAACATCGGTAACACAAACTGCTTCGGCATTGGTTTTTTCTGATGTAATACGAATAACTTCGCCCATCGATATTTTTCCGTTGTTTCGATAAATATCGTTTTTGATTACTTTGTTGAATTCAATTTCGTAGCAATCTTTAAATTTTTGAAGCCAATTGGTGTGCTCTTTTTCATTTACCAATGGAATAAGCTTTTTCAGCACCTTTTTAGCGTCGCCTATCACCGGGTATTTGGTGTCAACAATTTTGTTTATTTCGGCCGGATCAACTTCAATGTGCATTATCTCGGCTTGCTTTGCATAGGCACTAAGCTTGCCTGTAACCCTGTCGTCGAAACGCATGCCAATGCCAATAAGCAAATCGCATTCGTTGGTTAACAGGTTGGGGCCGTAATTGCCGTGCATGCCCAACATGCCAACGTTAAGCGGATGATCCGACGGCAAAGCGCTGTTTCCTAAAATAGTCCATGCTGCCGGTATGCCGGTTTTTTCCAAAAATATTCTAAGTTCTTCTTCGGCTTGCGAAAGTATAATGCCTTGGCCGAACATTAAGAATGGTTTTTTGGCGTTGTTAATAGCTTCGGCAGCTGCTTCAACCTGAGCCATATCGATAGCCTGATAAGGCACATAGCTTCTAATTTTTGTGCATTTCTCGTATTTAAAATCGATCATTGCAAATTGGGCATCTTTGGCAATATCGATCAAAACCGGGCCGGGCCTGCCACTGCGGGCAATGTAAAAAGCTTTTGCCATTACTTCGGGAATTTCGTCGGCCGAAGTAATTTGGTAATTCCATTTGGTAATGGGCATACTCATGCCAACTATGTCCGATTCCTGAAAAGCATCGGTTCCCAAAAGGGGTGATGCAACCTGACCGGTAATGCAAACCATTGGAGTAGAATCAATCATTGCATCGGTAATGCCGGTAATGAGGTTGGTGGCTCCGGGGCCCGAAGTGGCAATACATACGCCAACTTTGCCCGAAACCCTGGCAAAACCCTGTGCTGCATGTGCTGCTCCTTGTTCGTGACGGGTTAACACATGGTGAATAGTATCGCGATGATCATACAGGGCATCGTAAACGGGCATTATTGCTCCGCCCGGATAACCAAAAATTGTTTCAACGCCTTCTTCTATTAATGAACGGATCAATGCTTCAGATCCTGTAATGTTTTCAGCCATAATATTTACATTTAATAAGTGTGTTTTTGTTTTTACTAAACAACGCTTTTTTATATGATTCGAATTGCGCCTTTGTCGGCCGACGAAACCATGCTTGCATAAGCTTTTAGCGCCTTGCTAACTTGTCGGTCGCGCAAAGGTTTAAATGCATTGTTGCCTTTGGCAATTTCCTCATTTCTACGCTTTTCGAGTTCTTCGTTGCTAACTAATACGTTTATTTTACGAGCAGGTATGTCAATCTCAATCGGATCGCCATTTTTAATAAGACCAATTTCGCCGCCGGCAGCTGCTTCGGGCGAAACGTGGCCAATTGAAAGCCCCGATGTACCACCCGAGAAACGACCGTCGGTTACAAGCGCACAAGCTTTATCGAGTCTAACTGCTTTAATGTAAGAAGTAGGGTAGAGCATTTCTTGCATTCCGGGACCGCCTTTGGGGCCTTCGTACAAAATAAATACTGCATCGCCGGCTTGTACTTCGCTTCCTAAAATTCCGTTTACGGCAGCTTCTTGCGAGTGAAAAACTTTGGCTTTTCCGTTAAATTTGAAAACCGAAGGATCAACTCCTGCTGTTTTGACGATGCAGCCGTCTTTGGCAATGTTGCCAAACAGAACGGCGAGTCCTCCTTCCTTGTTGTATGCATTTTCGAGGTTACGGATACAACCTTTTGAGCGGTCGGTATCTAATTCTTTAAACATATTTTCTTGTGACCCCATAACCAAGTTGGTTCGGTATCCCGGAGCAGCCAAATAACGTTGGATTGCTTTTGGAGTAACGCTTTTACGCATTACGTCGAATTGATCGAGTGCTTCGGCCAATGTTAACTGATCAACACGGTTAACATTTGTGTCGAGAAGTCCGGCACGATCGAGTTCGCCTAAAATACCTAAAATACCTCCGGCACGGTTAACGTCTTCCATGTGGTACTGTGAACTTGGGGCTACTTTGCAAATATTGGGGATGCGCCTCGACAGTTCATCAATGTCTTTCATTGTAAAATCTACTTCGGCTTCGCTGGCAATGGCCAAAAGGTGCAAAATGGTATTTGTGCTGCCGCCCATTCCAATGTCGAGTGTCATTGCATTCATAAACGCTTCGCGGGTAGCTACTGAACGTGGCAGTACTTTTTCGTTGCCATTATAATAGTAATCTTCGGTAATTTTGATGATCAGGTCGGCAGCTTCGTTAAAAAGCTCAAAACGTTTTGCGTGCGTTGCAACTATTGTTCCGTTACCCGGCAATGCCATTCCAAGAGCTTCGGCAAGGCTGTTCATCGAGTTGGCTGTAAACAAGCCCGAACACGAACCACAGGTTGGGCAAGCATTGCGTTCAACTTTATTGATTTCTTCTTCCGATACACTATCGTCAACAGCCATAACCATTGCATCAACAAGGTCTAGTTTTTTGTCGTCAACTGTACCTGCCTCCATAGGGCCACCCGAAACAAAAATTGCAGGAATGTTTAAGCGCATGGCAGCCATTAGCATTCCGGGGGTTATTTTGTCGCAGTTCGAAATGCAAATCATGGCATCAACCATGTGTGCATTGCACATGTATTCAACACTGTCGGCAATCAAGTCGCGCGATGGAAGTGAATACAACATCCCGTTGTGACCCATAGCAATACCATCATCGATAGCAATTGTGTTGAATTCGGCTGCAAAACATCCTTTTTCTTCGATACGTTTTTTAAGCATTTGCCCAACATCGTGAAGATGAACATGCCCCGGAACCATTTGGGTAAAGGAGTTAACGATGGCAATAATGGGTTTTTTAAACTGCTCTTCGGTCATTCCGTTGGCACGCCACAGAGCTCTTGCTCCGGCCATTCTGCGGCCTTGCGTTGTTGTTGCGCTTCTTAACTTGCTCATTTTTTAAATTTTTTACATAAAAAAAACCATTCTCTTTTTTTGAGAATGGTTCATTAATATTTTTTATAATTATATACAACAAACCATCCTCACTTTGTTAAAATGACGACCACGACAACGAGGACTAGAATGGTTATGCTGATAATTGTGTTCATATTCAAATAATTTTACGTCACAAATGTAGAAATAAAATTTAAAAATCAAAATTGCTTAAAAGATAAATTGGTGTTTTTATTAAAAATCTAAAAAATACTTCATGTAAAGGTTACATTTCGAAATAATAAAAACAGTTTTTTTTAGAATTTGATGTTTTGTGTTTTTTATTTTTTATAGAAATAAAATATTTAGCTTAGCTTTTATGAAAGAATAAAGAAATTTAACTTTAGCATGAATAAATTATATAATTATGGATTTAATTAGCCCTGATAATCTGTTTAAAGATCAAAATCTTAAGTTCTTTGGTGAAAAAGCTTTTGCCCGTTTTTTAATGCATTTGTTGAGCTTACGAAAAGTTAATAAGCTTTATACCGAATTGGCCAACGAAAATGGTATCGATTTTATTGATAAACTTATTGAGACGCTTGATATTAAATATCATTTCGATGCCGATCAGCTTAAAAAAATTCCTTTGCATGGGCCCTTTATTGTGGTATCAAACCATCCTTTTGGTGGGTTGGACGGTGTTTTGCTCATTAAAATTATTTCGATGGTTAGGCCCGATGTGAAGATTTTAGCCAACAATTTTTTGCGTAAAATTGAGCCACTTAAGCAATATTTTTTGGCGCTTAACCCTTTTGAAAGGGGCGAGCCTGTAATGAGTGCTTATAAAAAAGTGTTTGAGCAATTGAACAGTGGTGGCGTTTTGGGTATTTTTCCTGCCGGCGAAGTTTCTGATTTCGATCAGTATTACAATATTGTTGATAAGGCATGGCAATTTCAGGTAATCAAACTTATTAAAAAAGCTGAAGTGCCGGTGTTGCCTGTTTATTTTGGAGGATCAAATTCACGTTTATTTCATTTGCTCGGAATGATTAACCCCAGATTGCGCATGGCAAAACTGCCCAGCGAATTGTTCACCAAAAAGAAACGTGAGGTAAGTGTTCGAATTGGAACACCAATAAGAAAAGCCGATATCGAACAATTTGCCGATATTAACCAGCTGGGGCGTTACATTAGGGCCAAAACTTATAGCTTGGGTGCCGATACAAAAATTGAGGTGCGTAAATTCTTCAAAATTATTCCTCTTCGTAAAATTCATCAAGCCGAACCTGTTATTCCTCCCGTATCAAAACAACTTTTGTTAAACGAGATTGAAAGCATTAAACCCGATTACGAACTTTTTACAATCAAAAACTACACAGTTTATTGTGCGCCAACTAAGCTGATACCTAATTTTTTAAACGAAATTGGCCGCCTTCGCGAATTGACCTTCCGTTTGGTTGGTGAAGGTACAAATCTCGCAATCGATATCGACGAATTCGACCTTTACTATCACCAATTATTTATTTGGGATAACGAAGCTGAATGCATTGTTGGTGCTTACCGATTGGGCTTGGGTAACGAAATAATTCAACAATACGATTTGCATGGTTTTTATATCAGAAGCCTATTCAGAATGAAACCTCAAATTAAACCCTTATTGATACAATCACTTGAATTAGGCCGCTCGTTTGTGGTACAAGAATACCAACGAAAACCCTTGCCTTTGTTTTTGCTTTGGAAAGGTATTTTGTACTTCCTGTTAAAAAATCCGCAATACCGTTACCTGATTGGACCGGTTAGTATCAGCAATAATTATTCGTCGGTTTCGAAGGACAGCATCATTAAATTTATTACAACACATTATTTTAATAACGAAATTGCAAGCTACATAAGGCCAAAAAAATCGTACAAATTTGTTAGCGAAAACGAAAACATTAACCTTTTGCTTGATAATGCCGGGGGCGATTTGAATAAGTTCGACCGTATTATTGGCGATATCGACAAAGTAAACAACGGAATTCCGGTGCTTTTGAAAAAGTATTTAAGCCTTAATGCCAAAATTTTGGCGTTTAATGTCGATCCTAATTTTAACAACTGTCTCGACGGACTTATTTTACTTGATATTTACGATGTTCCTCAAGATACCATCGAATCCCTGTCGAAAGAGGTTAATGATGGTTCAATTTTAGAGCGTTTTTATTCGAGTCGCGAGTTGAAAAAGACAGAATAGTACAGATGTTGCTTTGATGATTTATTTTCAAAAAGTGCATTTTCTGTTCAAACCTTACAGTGTTTAAATTGTTTTAGTATAAATTTGAACACTTTTAATTTCGATATTTATGGAAAAACCAGTAATTGCAGATAAAAATCCGGCAGTAGTAAACCTTAAACCCGGTAAATATTTTTGGTGTGCTTGCGGGCAAAGCAAGAATCAACCTTTTTGCGACGGTTCGCATAAAGGAACAGCTTTTGTTCCTAAAGCATTTGAAGTAACTGAAGAAAAAACTTACTATTTGTGCCAGTGTAAACAAACTAAAAATGCGCCGTTTTGCGATGGTACGCACCGTTCACTTTAAAATTTATGAGGATAATATTTTTTGTTTCTTTGTTAATATTGTTGCTTGGTTTTTCAGCCAAAAGTTTTTCAGGTAATTTGTCTTGTCGTTTTACAGCATTTCTTATCGAAGGTGATATGAAAAGCTGGGAGTTGTTGGTCGATAGCCTTCAGAAAGTACGATTGAATAAAGCCGATGGCGATGTTTTACTCTACGCTGAATATGCCTTAACGGGTTATTTTTTTACGCAGGATGATAAAAAAAGTGCAGCCCGAATGATGGAAAAATATGAAAATCATTTAGACCGATTAATGGATAAATATCCCAATACAGCCAATTATCATGCATTTAAAGCTGCCTTGTATGGCTATAAAATTGGGTTATCGCCATGGATGGCTCCTTTTTACAGTTTTCCGCATCAGCGCGAAGTAGATAAAGCCATTGCTTTGCGAACAAACGAAGCTCTTCCGCTCATCGAACAGGGCAATTCATATTATTTCAGACCTTCGTTTGTTGGTGGAAACAAACAAAAAGCTATGCTAAGTTATGCAGCCGCTTTTGCAATCAATTCTAAAAATAATCCCGAATGCAATTGGGTATTCTTCAACAATGGAGCTTGGCTTGGTCAGGTTTACACAAAACTAGGTTACCCCGATAAAGCACGTAGCGTTTATAAACAAATATTAAATGTTAATCCCAATTTCCAATACGTAAAAGACGAACTGCTACCCCAACTTGATCGTGGCGAATTTATCGACATGGGCAGCCGTTTTGAGCAAATGTTGGTTGATTAATTTTTGCTGTTGGCCAACGAGAAATTACGACCTGCATTAAATGCTTTTAGGTTAAGCTCAACAATATCGGCACCTTTGCGTTCGAAAACTTGATTGATTGCCTTTTCGATATTTTCGAGCGGAATCTCAATAAAAGGAGAAGCAGCACCTAACATCACCATGTTTGAAGCTTTACCGTTTCCAATTTCTTTTGCAATTTTATCGGCATCGATCAAAACTGCATGCGATTGCATATTAATTTCGCTGTGTATTTCCTCAATACTGGGGTAGTTGGGAATATTTACAAATGGGGTGGAATTGCTCACCAGGTATCCGCCTTTTTTCAAAAAATCGAGGTAACGCAACGATTCCATTGGTTCGACTGAAAGTATAATGTCGGCTTTCCCCATTGGAATTAAATCGCTTGCAATGGGGCTGTCGGCAATGCGTAGGTGCGAAACAACTGCTCCGCCCCTTTGGCTCATTCCATGAGTTTCTGCTTGTTTCAGATAGTAATTGTTTTGCAACGAAGCTTCGCCAAGAACAGCAGCAATCGACAAAATTCCTTGTCCGCCTACACCTGCTAAAATTATATTTGTTTTCATTTCTTTATCAAATTTTAGATTACAATTAATCAATTTACGATTTGCAATCGGTTTTAATTATTTTGCGGTTAGCCCTTTTATCGCGCATGAGTTTTTGAATGCATTCGCGGCGAGGAACAATAACCGAAACGCCGTTGTAGTTAATTTCGTCGCGAATTATTTGCACCATTTCATCGTGGTTTTTCTTGTGAGGTACCAAAACCCTGATGTGAGCAGGGTCAACACCAACACCTTCGCATATCGATTCAATTTTGCCCAAGGCAGCCGATTCTTGTCCACCGGTCATCGATACCGATTCGTTATCGGAAATAATAACAACAATGTTGCTTTTTTCGTTTACAGCATCGAGCAAACCGGTAATGCCCGAGTGAGCAAAGGTTGAATCGCCTATGACACAAAGCGATGGGAACAAACCGGCATCGGCAGCCCCTTTGGCCATGGTTATCGAAGCACCCATATCGACGCAGCTATTGATAGTTTGATAAGGTGGTAATGCGCCTAAGGTATAACAGCCAATATCTGAAAAAACATGTCCGTCGCCATATTCAACTAACACCTCGTTCATGGCTGCATACAAATCCTGATGGCCGCAACCCATACAAAGTGCCGGTGGACGGGCAACTATATTTTTTGGGGTTTGAGCATGTTCGGGTACGGTCAGGTTTAAAGCTTTTGCCACCAAATCGGGGCTGAGTTCTCCATCGCGGGGTAATGTTCCGTCGAGTCGTCCTTTAATTGTTTTTCCGTTTCCGAAATAATCGCTCAGTTGTTCTTCAACCAAAGGATAGCCCTCTTCAATAACCAGTATTTCGTCGCAATTTTCTTCAAGCTCGTAAACCATTTGTTTGGGTAACGGATATTGGCCAACTTTTAAAACGGTGAAGGGGCAGGCTTGCTCGCTAAAGTTCTCGGTCAAGTAGTTGTATGAAATTCCGCAACAAATAATGCCCAATTTTTTGTTGTTGGTTTTGTTTAATTTGTTAAAGACCGATTTTTCGGAAAGCCCAAGTAAAACGTCCTGGCTATCGAGCAACATTTTGTATCTGCGGCGGGCAATGGCTGGCAACAGTACAAACTGCCGGGGATCGGTAGGTAAAGCTATTTTGTTTTCGGCAATAGGAGCCGATATTTCAACACCAGCCCTGGAGTGGGCAATACGTGTTGTAATACGAAGCATTACAGGAAGTTTAGTTTGTTCCGATAACTCAAAACCAAAGCGGGTCATTTCGTATGCTTCTTGTTGGCTCGAAGGTTCAAGAATGGGTATCATTGCAAATTTGCCATAAAAACGTGAGTCTTGCTCGTTTTGCGATGAGTGCATCGACGGGTCGTCGGCTACAACTATTACAACACCACCGTTAATACCGGTAATGGCCGAGTTTACAAATGCATCGGCAGCAACGTTTAAACCAACGTGCTTCATGCAAACCAATGCTTTTTTACCGGCATACGACATGCCCAAAGCGGTTTCCATGGCTGTTTTTTCGTTGGCCGACCACAAACGGTGAATATTCCGTTCAATGGCCAATTCGTTTTCTTGAATGTACTCGGTTATTTCTGTTGAAGGTGTGCCGGGATATGCATACACTCCCGAAATGCCGGCATCGACAGCTGCCTGACCAATGGCTTCAACTCCTAAAAGTAGTTTCTTGGGCATAATTGCTAGTTAAATATTAATGGAGCCCAAAAATATAAAATTTTTTTAACTGTAAATGGTTGCAATTATTCTTCTGCTGCCTCCATGATTTCGAAATTCACATAAATATATGCCCTGCCAAGTTCCCAGGTTGAGTTTATGATTGCTTATAGGTAAGCTTAAGCTCACGCCAAAAACCGACGATTTAATATGTGCCGGCATATCGTCGCTGCCCTCAAGTATGTGGGTATAAAGCGGATGGTTTTCGGGTATTAATTTATTAATAAAACTTTCAAAATCGTTTCTCACGTCGGGGTCGGCATTTTCGTTGAGCGTTAATGCTGCCGAGGTGTGTTGAAGCAAAAGGTTTAACATGCCTGTAGCAGGTAACTCACCTAACTCTTGTTCAATCAGGCTGGTAATAAGATGAAAACCCCTTCGGTATTGAGGTAAATAAATGGTGCGTTGTTGAATCATATTGCGCTCACGTTAAAAATATAAAAGTAATTCTTTTGTTTTATATTTTTTCCCTTAAACGTGTATTTCCTTTTACGGCTTTAGGATGATAAGGACAGTTCAAGCAACCATTGCCGCAACACCAGCCTCTTTTTGCAAGGTAGTGTGCTGTCATTATTCTATAGCCTTGTTTGCCAATGGTATAATCAACTCCTTCAACTAAATCGTCGTTATAGCCAATATTATCGATATAAAATGTCATTTCAGTAATTATTTTGTATTATGCTTTTAAACACAATAAAATCAGTATTGTTTATTTGTAAAAGTTTTTGCAAATAATTTTTTATGCAAAAAAATACTGTTCTATCTGAATAAAATTTGTTATTTTGGTATCTACTAATTAAGCAAAAAGGGTTCCGATGTATAAATTGTATTTATTGATCCTGATGTTGTTTTGCTTGCTCGATGTTTTTGCTTCAAGTAAGGATACATCTGAATCTGTTTTACTTATCAATTCATATCATGTAGGTTATCATTGGTCCGACGAAGTGACCAATGGTGTAATAGAATTTTTCTCGGAAAACCCCGATGTTTTTTTTTATACCGAATACCTCGATTCTAAACGTTTTCCGGAACAAAATCAGCTCGATGAGTTTTTTCAGAATTTAAACACAAAATACAATGATATAGCGTTGGATGCAATTATCGTTTCAGATAATGATGCTTTAAATTTTGTGTTGGACAAACGTAATGAGTCTTTTTTTGAAAATGTGCCACTTATAGCCTGTGGAATTGGTAATGCCGAATATTACAAGCAGTTTGATAATTTGTTTATTATTGTAGAAGAAATATTATACAGGTATGATATAGATTTAATTACCAAATTATTACCCGATATTAAAGAGGTCTTTTTCATTACCGATCATTCAACAACAGGCGAAATATACCGAAACGATATTAAAGAAATATTTGTTGAAAAATATCCTCAAATAAAGCTAACTGTACCCGATTGTATCAACCTTGATGAATTGATTGTTCAATTGCGAAAAATAAGATATCCAACTGTTGTTTATTATGCAGGTGTTACAGTCGATTGCAACAATCAATCGGTAAGCGATACACATGCTGCTGATTTGGTTTCATCAAATACGTCAGCGCCCTTGTTTTCAGGCTATTATAGTTCGGTGGTTCAAAGTTATGTTGGTGGTTATACATCCAATGGTAAATATCATGGAAGAGCAGCTGCAAAAATAACATACGATTTACTCAACGGTGATATAAGTAATATTTCGTCGGTACAAAATATTGAGCGGGTACCGGTTTTTGATTATTCGTTGTTACAAAAGTATGGAGCAAAAATCGATCAATTACCCGAAAACACAATTTTCCGAAATCGCCCCGAAAATTTTTGGGTGAAAAACAAAAAGGTTTTGATTATTTCTGCAATGATCATCCTTAACTTGTTGATGATTATTGGAGCCTTGTACCGTTCGTTTAAAATTGAAAAAAAATACCGAAAACAATTACAGGTCGAAATGGAAAAAGCAAGCCTTTCGAATAAGGTAAAAACCATTTTCGTTGAAAATATGTCGCACGAGATGCGTACACCGCTCAACAGCATTGTTGGTTTCTCCGATTTGCTGCTCGATAGCATGCCCGATGGACAAGACAAAGACTTTGTCAGAATAATTTCAGAAAATTCATTGGCACTAAACAATATTATCAGCCAAATATTTGATTTTTCACTTTTAAAATCTCATAGGGTAGAGCTTTATATTACAAATTTCGATTTGTTTGTGTTAATTGATGAAATTTTTGCCGATCAAAAAAATTTAAGCCTTATCGAATCAAAAAATTTATCAGTTAGTAAAAATTTTAATATCAATATGTTGCCAATAATTGGGGACAAAGAGAAGGTATATCAGGTAATGAAACATTTAATTGGTAATGCCTTAAATTTCACACCCAATGGTGAGGTTGAAATAATGGTTAGATATTCCGTTAGCAATAATCCAGTTTTCACTAAAGAAATCACAGATCAAAGCGATGCCAGGTTTGTAGTTGTAGGAATTTTTGATAGCGGAATAGGTATATCGGCCAAGTACCTTACCCAATTGTTTGAACCTTTTACACACGATAACGAAGATGATACAAATGCCAACCGTGGTTTGGGTTTGGGATTAAGCATAAGCAAGCTCATTATTGAAATAATGGGTGGGCAAATTAAAGTAGAAAGTGTTGTAAACAAGGGGACTAAGGTTGTTTTTACCCTTCCTGTTGAACTCAATCAATAACTTCGGATAATCAGCTCAAGACGCTCACATTGTTTGGAAAAACAGCAAAATTATTTGTGTAATAAATATTGTAATTTGTTGATAATTCATTGGTCATTATTGAAAAAAGGCATCAATATTCGCTTATTTTTGCCCGTTCATTAAAAATATAAATATATGCAAACGTGGTACGAATGTAAGGTGAAATACCTTAAAATTGATCAGGGTGGATACGAGCGAAAAATTAACGATAACTATTTGCTCGATGCCGTTTCGTTTACCGATGCCGAAGCCCGTATTTTCCAAAAAATGCAGGAAATTACAAGCGCCGAGTTTCAGGTAATGAACATTAAAAAATCGAACCTTACCGAGATTATTCCTTCTGAAAACGGCGAGTGGTGGTACAAAGCTAAAATAAGCATTATTACCATCGATGAAGAAGCCGGGAAGGAAAAGAAAGTTAACCAATATATTTTGGTAATGGCCGACAATATTGAACATGCACTCAAGCGCCTCGAGGAAGGCCTGTCGTACATGCTTGTGCCTTATGTTTGCACATCGATTCAGTTAAGTACCATCGCCGATGTATTTCCTTACGACGATGTTGAATTACAAGATAAAGTTGTATCGGTTTCGCAAGCACCTGAAGCAGCTCCAGACAATGAGCCCAACGAACCACTTTTCGATACAACCGATGATCAGTTCGACGATTATGCCGATGACGATGACGATGAAGAAACCCTTGAACAACCCGAAGAATAGCTTACATAACAGCGTTAAAAAATCTTTAAGCTGAACTTTTATTTATCAAAAATTGTAACTTTGGCAGTTATGTCTGAAAAAATAGCAGTTTTTATAAGTAGGTAGTTTTTATGATTGATTTACAAGATATAAAACAAAGGTTTGGAATAATTGGCAATGCCCCGGGATTAAACCGTGCCATTGAAGTTGCCGTACAGGTTGCTCCTACCGATTTGTCGGTGCTGATTACCGGCGAAAGTGGAGTGGGTAAAGAAATATTCCCGCAAATTATACATCAGTTTTCGGCTCGTAAACATGGTAAATACATAGCTGTGAACTGTGGCGCAATTCCCGAAGGAACTATCGATTCTGAACTGTTTGGCCACGTAAAAGGCTCATTTACCGGTGCGCTGAGCGACCGTAAAGGCTATTTTGAAGTAGCCGATGGTGGAACCATTTTTCTCGACGAAGTAGGGGAGCTGCCACTTTCAACGCAAGTGCGATTGCTTAGGGTGCTCGAAGCCGGCGAATTTATCAAAGTCGGATCGTCGGATGTGCTCAAAACCAATGTACGTGTTGTTGCGGCTACAAATGTCGATATCATTAAAGCTATTGCCAATAACAAGTTTAGGGAAGATTTGTACTACAGGCTAAACACTGTTCCGGTAGCTGTGCCGCCTTTGCGCGAACGAAAAGATGATATTGTTCTATTGTTCAGAAAATTTGCCCACGATTTTGCCGAACGTTACCGCATGCCGGCTTTGCGCCTCGACGACGAAGCAAGGCATGTAATTACATCGTTTCCTTGGCCGGGTAACGTGCGACAGCTAAAGAATATCACTGAGCAGATTTCAATTATTGAGAAAGAAAGGAACATTACTGGTTCAATCATGAGAGGATATTTGCCTCACTTTCATGAGCATCAGTTGCCTGCCTTGTATCAAAAATCAGATGAGAATGCTTTTTCGTCGGAACGCGAAATTCTGTATAAAGTGCTTTTCGATATGAAAAAAGACATGACCGATTTGAAAAAACTGGTCTTCGACCTAATGAACAACGATGTTGATACTCACCGCTTTCATTCCGATAATGCACGTATTATCAATAAATTATATGGCGATGATGAAATAGATATTGCCCCCGATGAGTTTAATCCCAATGTGAAGCCTTTCAACGTAAACCCAAACGTAGCCCCGGTTATCGATAAAACTCAAAATATTGAGGATACCGAGGAGTTTGTGGAAGAATCGTTGTCGCTCGAAAAAAAGGAAAAAGAAATGATACAACTTGCCTTGCAAAAGCACAATGGTAAGCGCAAGGGGGCAGCTCAGGAACTGGGAATTTCGGAGCGTACCTTGTATCGTAAAATAAAAGAATACGACATCAACTAAATCAAAAGCAAAAAAACTCATGTCGAAATTGATCAGAAATTTGATGGTAGTTAGTATCGCACTTTTATTGACTACAAGTGCTTGTAAAATAAAGTACTCGTTTACCGGTGCCTCAATTTCGCCAATGGTAAAAACCTATACTGTTTACGACTTTCCAAACCGGGCAACATTGATCAACCCAACACTGAGCGATTACTTTTCAGATGCTTTGCGCGAGAAGTTTACCCGACAAACAAACCTCGAATTCATGAATGATGGAGGCGACCTTGAATTCGAAGGTGCAATAACAGTTTACGATATTAAACCTATATCGGTTACAGGCGATGCGGTTGCGGCTCAAAACAGGCTTACTATTAAAATAAAAGTAGTTTTTACAAACAATATTGATCCCGACAACGATTTTGATAACGAGTTTTCGGCTTATGCCGATTTTGGCAGCGATCAAATTATCAGTGATGTAGAAGATCGTTTGGTTGAGGAAATTATTACTCAAATAGTTGACGATATTTTTAATAAATCGGTTGCAAATTGGTAGGTTTTGACAAAAGAAGAGTTTAAATATTATTTGAAACATCCGGGTGAGCTCAATAACGAAACCTTGCAAGGATTGAAAGAAATAATCGATGATTACCCTTATTTTTCGGTTGCTCGGATGTTGTATTTGCGTAATTTGGTAAATATTGGAAGTTACCGTTTCGAAGCCGAATTGCAAAAACATGCCATTTTTATTCCCGACAGGGTGAAACTTTTCAAACTGCTTACCGAACTCAATAATGAAAAGCTGGAGTTTCAACTATTGCCATACGACAAAGAAGCATTTAGCCAGTTTTTTTCCGACAATAAATTGGCAAAAACAACTACAGGCGAACACTTTGTCGATCAGCATACCTATCAGTTTGATAGTGCATTGCCCGGCGAGCCCGGTTCAAACGAAAATTCGGATGTCGATTTAATCGATAAATTTATCAATCAAAATCCGACGATTGATCATCGAAAAAAATCGAAAGCCGACCAACAACATTTACCAAAAGCCGATAAAAATGTTGTTGACGATGGGCTTATAACTGAAACGTTGGCAGGTATTTACGTTAAACAAGGTTTGTATTTGGAAGCAATTAAAGCTTATGAGAAATTAAGTTTGAAATTCCCGAAAAAAAATACTTACTTTGCGCATCAAATTGAAGAAATCAAAAAATTAAAATCTAAAGAATAATTAAGATGTACACGCTTGCAATTGTTTTAATATTTATTGTGTGCCTTTTATTGGTACTGATCGTTTTGGTTCAAAAATCGAAAGGCGGAGGTTTGGCCTCAAATTTCTCAGGAAATAACCAAATTATGGGCGTACGCCGTACAGCCGACTTTTTGGAAAAAGCTACTTGGGCTTTGGCCGGAACGTTGTTGTTTCTTTGTATTATGGCCAGTGCTTTTGTTGAACGCGGTCAGGTTCGTCAGGATTCGCTTATCATGGAAAAAGTTCAAACAGCTGTTGATCCATCAACCGATGCCATGTTTCCAACTTCGCCTGAAGCAATCGAAACTGTTGGCGACGAGCAAGCTGAAGAACCAGTTACCGAATAAAAGTGAAAATTTACTTTTCTTTACTTTAAAAGGATAAGAAATAAATAAAACGGTGTGTAGGAAAAATAAATCCTTCACACCGTTTTTTTGTGCAAAATTCTTTGTTAAAAGAAGAATCAACTCATATTTATGGGGCGGAATTATTTTTAAGCATAAATTGTAGTTCCGTTTGGAACGATAAATATTTTAACGCCGGATTTTAGTCAAGTGCAAAGCAAGTTAGCACAGTTTGAGGAGTTCCGTAATAACGAAATACTGATGATAAAATGCTGTAAAAAAAGCCGTTACAAATGCAACGGCTTTTTAAATTTATTGATTAAAATGGTAAATCGTTTGGAAACGGGCCATCGTCGGCAGCCATTGCGGGTGGAGGAGGAACATCGTTCGGACCAAAACCAGGTGCGTTGTTTTGGTCTCCGCCTTGAGCAACTTTGTTTATTCTCCAGGCATTGATGTTATGATACCACTTGCCGCTAAATTCGCGCGATTCGAGGTTAAAGGCAACTTCTACCTCATCGCCGTTATTTATTCCGTTTAAAAGCGATACTTTATCGCCAAAAAGGGTAAAGCAAACTTTTTTAGGAAACTGTTCTTCGCTTGTTTCGATTACAAATTCTTGTTTCGACCATTCGTTTCCGGCTTTACTTGTTCCGGTTTGAACGGGCAAAATTTGAATTAGTCGTCCTTTTATGTCTAAACTCATAATATAATAAAGCTTATTCTACAATGCTAATTAATTCCACTTCGAAAATAAGGGCTGAATTAGGTTGAATACCGCCGCCTGCACCACCGCGTTCACCATAAGCTAAGTCTGATGGTATAAAGAGCTTGTATTTCGATCCTACGCTCATAAGTTGTAAGCCTTCAGTCCATCCTTTTATTACACCATTCAATGGGAATTCGATGGTTTCGCCACGCTCAACCGAACTGTCGAAAACCTTACCGTCGATAGTTGTTCCGTGGTAGTGTACTTCAACGGTGCTTGCAGCTGTTGGTTTTTCACCTTCGCCTTCTTTAATTACTTCGTATTGCAAGCCACTTTCGGTAACGGTAACGCCTTCGCGTTTAGCATTTTCCTCAAGGAATTTTTGACCGGCTTTTAAATTTTCTTCAGCTGCACGTTCGCTTTCTTTACGCAGGTATGCCCTAATGGCCATATCAGCCTCCTGATCTTTCTCAAACAAAGGATTCTTTTCATCGTTAAAAGCAGCAATTATCCCTTGTGCAATCAGTTCGGGGTTCACATCACCAAACTGTTTTTTGAGGTTTCCGCCCAAAGTATAACCTACCGAAAGGGCAACACTGTCGGCTTCGGAACTTACCTCGGCATTATTACTAAACGATGACGATTTTTGGTTGCAGGCCGAAAGAACAACAATCAGCGCAACGATAATGGTAAATAAATTTATTTTTTTCATTTTAAATAAGTTATTAAACTATATCAATTAATTCAACATCAAAAATTAAGGTTGCTTTTGGTCCAATGCTTCCACCGGCACCTTGATCGCCGTAAGCCAGGTGCGAGGGGATAAACAAACGCCATTTAGAACCAACCGGCATCAATTGAAGTGCTTCTACCCAGCCCTTGATGACCCCATTTACCGGAAATTCGGCCGGAGTACCACGTTGTACCGAGCTGTCGAACACTGTACCATCAATTAATGTCCCATGATAATGGCATTTTACTTTGTCGTTCGCTTGGGGTTTTGAACCTGTACCTTCGGTTAATATTTTATATTGTAACCCACTTGCCAATTCTACAACTCCGTCTTCGAGTTTATTTTTTGCCAAAAAGGTTTCTCCTTCGCTGGCGTTTTTAGCCCCTTCGTTGGTTTGTCGATCATTAAAATACGTTTCGATAACCTGATTGGCTTCCTGAGGCGAAATTTGTGGCTGTTTGCCGGCCATTACATCCGAAATTGCTTCGAAAAGCGCTTCGAGCTCAACTTTATTTATGCCCGACTGTAATAAGTTACTGGCTAAACTTAAGCCAATTGCATAACTGAATTTCTCTACTTGTGTTTCAAAAGACATAATATCGTATTTTTTAAAAAAATTTAGCGGGACAAATTATCCCGCATTACAAATTCATGCGAAAATAGTTAAAAAAGAAGAACCTCAATACAAATGCATGCTTATATTTTAGCCTTTTACTAAGGTGAGGTTAGTTTTGTTGCTCTTAACATTTCGCGTTTCCCCGGAGGCCCTTGAAGCCTTTGTACTTCAAATCCTGTGCTTACAAGCCTTCGTCGTATTTCGCCTTTTGCACTGTATGTTGTCAATATTGCGTTTTCATCACAGATATCGAAAATTTGTTCAAAAATTTCGGGCATCCATAATTCAGGTTGTTTGTTGGGGGCAAAAGCGTCGAAATAAACCAAATCTATTTTGGGTAAAGAGTTAAAATTGAATTGCGTTATATCGGCCTTTATTTTGGTTAAATGAAAGTTTTTTTCCAGCTCGATTTGTTTTTCCCATGGCATGTGGTGTATCTGCTGCAAAATTGTATCTGATTGTAATCCAAAATGTTGAGCGAAACTAATTTTTTTGTACTCGCTTGCTAACAAAGGGTATTTTTCAATACCAAAATAGTGAACTGTTTTATTTGATTTTTGAGCTTCGAATAATGTTGCTAAAGCATTTAGTCCGGTTCCCAATCCAATTTCGAGAATTGTCAGCTCATTTCTAGTAATTGAATTTAAACCTGCATTAATAAAAACGTGCATGGTTTCTTGCACTGCTCCATTAAATGAATGAAAGTGTTCATCAATATCGGGGAGGTATAACGTGGGTGATCCGTCGGAAGTTATTTTTATTTCGCGATGCATTTTTTATTTGATGTTTAATAATTCAGTGATGCGTTTCTGGTAACTGTTCGAAACGGGTATGCTGTGTGTTTTAGGCGATTTAATAATCAAATCATATCCTTTGGTGGATTTAATCATCATTTTTACGTTTTTTACATTAACCGAGTATTTACGGTGTATGCGTTCAATCGGGTAATCGCGCAGCGTTTTCTCAATATTTTTAAGCGAATTTCGTATCATCATTTTTTTTTCTTTTTCATTGTCGAGGTAATAAATGATAATATAGTTGTCGTTTGATTCAAGAAATAGCAAATCGGAACACTTTATGGTTGCCTTTAGCCGTCCTTTGTCGTCTCTAATTGGAATAAACAAATCCGATGGAGAACGAAATTGCTGAACCATACTTTCAAATTTCTTTTTGATATCGCTCCAGGCAAAGTATAGTATGGTTACTGTGTAGGGTATCAATAAAATAAGCGAAGTGTTTTGAATTGCATTAAACATTAAAAACATCGGGTTGCGTTTGTCGTTCAGAATGAAAATTTCGAACGATGTAAAAAAACCTCCCATGAAAAAAATTTCTGCTACAATAAACCAAATGTACAAGGCAAAGGTTATTTCGTGCTCCTTTTTTAAGCGAAGTAATACAATTCTGCTAAGTATAATTACAATCATACCGGCCAAAACAACTCCTGCCGAAGCAAAAATAAGTTCCCATTTTTCAACTTTATACCAGCTGTCGTAACCAAATGGGCGGTAAATATTAATAAATATGTATGCGAAAAGCGCCGTAAAAGCCACTTGTACAAAAATGTTCTTACGGTTGGTCAAATATTCGGGTACCGATTGTTTCAGTAACATTTATATTCTATTATTTATTGGCGCGTGTAAAGATAGATTATATTATTGAAGAGACAAGTAATTATGCATGGTGATTGAGAATGATTTTGATTGACTAATTTCACCCCATTATATGTGATTTCACCCCTCCTAGTTTCTGTTTCACCCCTAAAATAGCCCGTACACTACATATTTTTCGAGTTATTGTGAATTATGTTTTTTTTTGTAGTGTAATTGATCAACGGGTGATAATTAACCCTTATCAAATTATAAAAGAATATTTCCATAACCAATTCAGATTTTCCAGATTCCTCCGGATTTTTCCAGATCCGGAGGTTTTTTTTATTTAATGTTACTTAACTTTAAACCTTTATTGACTTATGTCATCAAATGGCGTATTGACATAAAACGAATAAAGGTGAACATATCAATTCAAAACCTCACAAAGATTTATAGTAACGGGCATAAAGCTCTTAACTCGGTAAATATTGAAATTGAAAACGGAATGTTTGGTCTTTTGGGCTCAAACGGTGCCGGAAAATCAACTTTGATGCGTATATTAGTTTCTTTAATGAACGCAAGTACGGGCGAGGTTTTTGTAAATGGCATGCCTTTAAGTAAAAACCGCAAGGCAATTCGTTCGTTTACCGGATATCTGCCACAAGATTTCAGTGCTTTCCCAAAATTAAAAACCTGGGAATTTTTAGACTATTCGGCTCGTTTGGGTGGTTTGAAAGATAATCGTAAACGGCGCGATAATGTTGACGAAATGCTCGAAGAAGTTGGTCTTTATGAAGTACGCGAAAGGTATGCCAATAATTTATCGGGCGGGATGAAACGACGCTTAGGCATTGCGCAGGCGCTTATTGGCGACCCCCGCATCATTATTGTTGATGAACCTACAACCGGCCTCGACCCCGATGAGCGTATCCGTTTCAGAAATCTACTAACAAAAATAAGCACCCGCGATGTAATAATCATTTTAAGTACACACATAGTTGGCGATATTTCAAGCACCTGTAACCATGCAGTTTTGCTCCGTAGTGGTCGTATTGTTTTCGATGGCTCACCCGAAGCGCTCATAAACGAAGCAAAAGGTAAAGTATGGCGCATACATGCCACTCACGAGCAATTCGACGAAATAAATGTAAATTTTAATGTTATATCCACTGTTCCGTCAATTGGAGGATGGGATCTCGAAGTTGTAGCCGAACATGCTAACGGATACCAGCACTCAGCAATCGATCCAACCCTCGAACATGCCTATGTATATTACATGGAACACAAAACCGAATCAGTTCTAAATAGCCTGTAAAACCAATAAAATGAATAGTTTATACAATATTCAATCAATTGCAAAGTTCGAAAGGAAAATTCTTTTCAGAAGTTGGTTCTTCCGTATTTTCTCCATTCTTTCGATTTTTGTTGTCAGCATGTTCAGCGGTGCAACATTTTTCGATAATAATCCTTTTACCTGGATGTTCAGGAGCATGCCTTCGTCGCTAATTTATTCAGCAATGTTTTTGTTAAATATTTTTCAATCGGTTATTGCTGTGTTTTTAGCTACTGATTTTCTGAAACGCGATAAAAAACTGAACACATCGGAAGTGTTGTTTACACGACCAATGACCAATTTTGAATACATTAGCGGAAAAACTATTGCACTGCTTAGTGTCTTTATTGTGTTGAATATTATTGTTATTGCAATTGTTTCAATTTTTTTGTTCATATCGAAACAGGTTGAATTTAGGTTGATACCCATTCTTCTTTACTTTGTTTTAATAAGCATTCCATCTTTGATTTTCATTATAGGATTGTCGTATGCTTTAATGACAATTATTAAAAATCAACCCGTTACATTCATCTTGTTGCTTGGTTACATTGCGCTAATTCTTTTTTATTTAGGCGAAAAAGCCAACTATGTTTTCGATTACATGGTTTTTGCAATGCCAATGCCTTATTCCGATATTGTTGGTTTTGCTGCACCCGAAACTGTTGTGTTTCAGCGTTTATCGTATTTCTTGCTTGGTTTAGGATTAATAATGTTTACCACATGGCAACTTAACCGCTTGCCCAACAAACCAACATCGAAGTGGGTAATTGCCATAGGCAGTTTGGTGTGTACAATGGTTGCAATAACAGGATTGTATTCGATTGTTAATCAGAAAAATACAACAATAAAACAACGTGCTGAATTTTTTTCAACAGCGTCGGCTAATTTCGATAACCTTGTGCCACAAATGCAAAAAGCATCAATATATATCGAATACAACGAGCAAATGAATGCCCGTTCTACAATAACACTGTTTAATAATCATCAAACAGTAATCGATACATTACTGTTTAGTTTAAACCCCGACCTGGTGGTTTCAAAAGTTGAAGCAAATAATGAACAACTAAAATTTAAACAAAATGGCTTAATGCTTAAAGTATTTCCATCGAGTGTTTTGCAACCCGAACAAGAAATTACAATTACAGTTCATTATTCGGGTATTCCAAACATGAATGTTGCTTATTTGGACAACCCCGATGAAGAATTCTTTGGTATTGAACGTGCAATGACATTACGTACCGATCGCCATTACGGTTTTTACTCAAAGAATTATGTGTTGCTCAATAAAGAAATTCTTTGGTATCCGATACCCGGCATGGCATATGACCCTGGCCGACCTGCTATATTCAGGCAACAATTTACCAATTTTGACCTCACGGTAAAATCGAAGCCGGGCATGCTTCCTGTTTCACAAGGCATTCGCACCACAACCGACAGCATTGAATATCGTTTCGAAATTCGCGATCCGCTACCACAATTGTCATTAAATATTGCACAATTTGAGGAGAAAAAGATTGAAATTGAGGGTATTCAAATTACACTTGCCCACATAAGTGGTCACAACTACTTTTCAAAATATGTGTCGGAACTTACCGATACTCTTCCTTCTCTTTTACTTGAGTTCATCGACGATTATGAAAGACCTTTGGGATTGTTTTATCCCTATCAGCAATTTACCTTGGTTGAAGCACCTGCACAGTTTGCTTCGTTGCCTCATTCATGGACATCAACTTTAGCAAATGTTCAGCCACAAGTTATAAATTTCCCCGAATGGGGTTACAATGTAACGCAAGCCGACTTTGCTTCGTCGGAGCGTCGTATTCGACGTGAAAGTGAAAGAAACAAAGAAGGTTTAAGTCAAAAAGAAATTCAGGCACGTGTATTTGCCAATTTTTTGCGGTCAACATTCACCGAGCAGGATGCAAGTATGAGTTTCAACTCATCGATGCAAACAAAGAGTAACCCATTTAATCTTTTTCCTAATTATTTTTACTTTGTTAATTACATTACTTCCGATGTTTGCCCTGTATTAAATTATGCTTTCGAAAGTTACCTGATGCAGGGAAGCGATAACCCGCGTGCAATGTTTATGGCCCGTATGACAGGCATAGGCGAAACCGAACAAGCAAATTTGCAACTTAAAGAAAGAAGCTTAAAGCAAATTATTTCGGAAGAAACCGATCGAAAAATTGTAAATAATGTGCTGAAGGCAAAGGGGTCGTATTTACTTACCTGGATGGAAAAACAAGTGAGCGGATTTGATTTTAATCAATATATACTCGATTATTTATACAACAACAGTTATGTCGAAATAAAATACGACGATTTGGTGAAAACTTTGAATTCTGATCAGGGAATTCAAATTGAAAATATATTAACCGATTGGTACACAGTTAATAAATTGCCTGCTTTTGGTTTAGGCAGTGTCGATGTGATTGAAACAATTGATAAATCGCAAGCGGTTTTTCTGGTTCGAACCAAGGTTACAAACTACAACAATGTTGATGGTTTGGTTAAATTCTCGTTCATGCTTGGCGAAGGCCGACGTGGTGGCGGTGGTGGTTTTATGGGCGGTGGTTTTATGATGCCTGAGCCCGAAGAGCGCATATTCTTAATTGAAGCTAAACAAACTAAAGAGATTCAGATTGCACTGAATGAGATGCCTCGATCGCTAACGTTTAATACCATGCTTTCGGAAAATATTCCGTCGAGTTCAATGACTTTTGGCTTACGATCAGAAAAAATAGATAAAGTTGTTACCTATGAATACGAGAATGTTACTGAAAGCCCTGTTGTAATGCGTTCGCCCGATGAACTTATTGTTGACAATAAAGATGAAGGGTTTACAATTAACGATCCTTCAATGAACAACCCTTTAAGGCAATGGGTTGAGCAACGGAAGAAAAAAGACAATCCAAGCGAGTTTGTGGGTGAAGGATTTGGACAAGCACCGTCAACCTGGAGCTTGGTAGCCAACAGCGATTATTTTGGCGAAATAGAACACTCTGCAATGGTTGTACGTTCGGGTAATGGCAGTAAAACAGCTGTTTGGAAACAAAATTTACCAAGCCCGGGGTATTACGATATTTATGTTTATTTAAATGAACAACGACGTTTTGGCCCTCCGGGAAGGGGTAGGGGAAATTCAGAACCCGAAGGAGCTTACGTTTATAATATACAACACGACGACGGTAACGAAGAAATAACTATCGAAGTGAAGAACTTTGAAACAGGTTGGAACTTGTTGGGATCGTTTTATTTTTCGTCCGATTCGTCGGAAGTGGTACTTACCGATAAAGGCGGAGCAAACAGAATTGTTGCCGATGCAGTTAAATGGACTCTGCAACGTTAAAATGATATAACTAATTTAAATAGCATGAGAACAAAATCTTACTTTTTTGTTATGTTTATCCTGCTGGGATTTAATGCCTTAACAATCAGTGCTCAGGATTTACTAACACTCGAACGTACTCTCGAAATTGCTTACGAAAACAGCCCTTCGATTGTACAGTCGAAACTTAACCTTTTACGAAGCCGCGAATCACTCAACGCACAGAGGGCTGGACTAAAATCAAAATTCTTTTTAAATGTAAGCCCTTTTACTTACAACAACACCCGTGAGTATTCGCAGGATTTTCAGGAGTGGCGAAATTACGAAAACATGGGATCGAGCGGCACATTTAGTGTTGTACAGCCCATTAAAGCAACCGACGGAACGCTAAGCTTGGTTAATCGCTTTGGTTTTCAAAGTAACTCGCTCAACAACAACCCGGCAATCAACTCGTTCAGCAACAATGTGCGTTTACAGTTCGATCAGCCTATTTTTACTTACAATCGTACAAAAATGAACCTGCGTGAGCTTGAGCTCGACCTCGAAAATGCCTTGTTGAGCTATGCAATGCAAAAATTAACAATCGAGCGACAGGTAAGCCAATTGTTTTATCAGGTTTATCAGCGTCAACAAAGCCTTTTTATTAGTAAAGAAGAGTTGACCAATCAAGAAAAATCGCACGAAATTATAAAGAACAAAGTAGATGCCGGACTGGCTGCACAAGAAGAATTATGGCAGGCTGAATTGAACCTTGCCAATGCACGCTCGTCGGTTTACAACGCACAAGTATCGCTCGATAATGCCAAAGATCAACTAAAACAAACCATTGGAATCGATTTGGATAATGATGTAGATGTGTTGGCTAATGTTGATGTAAAAACTGTTGATGTTGATATGACCGATGCTATCGATTATGCACTAAAGCAACGAATGGAACTTCGCCAGCGCGAAATTGATATCGAAAATGCACAGTTTAACCTCATAAGGGTAGATGCAAACAACGAATTTAAAGGAAATGTTTCGTTGGCAGTTGGTTTGGTCGGCGATAACGAACAAATTGGAAATATTTACCAATCGCCAACCGATCAACAACAATTCGAAATATCATTTGAAATACCTGTTTACGATTGGGGGCAAAAACGTTCGAACCTCAAGGCTGCCGAAGCATCGTTGCAAATGCAGGAATTGAATTTCGACAACGAAAAAATATCGATACAACTTAATATCCGCGAAATATATCGCAATATGCAAAACTTGGTGTATCAGATCGAAATTGCTGAAAAAAGTGTCGAAAATGCACGTCGTACTTACGAGCTGAATGTCGAAAAATACCAGAACGGCGATCTTACCAGTATGGATCTCAGTTTGTACCAAAACCAATTATCGTCGAAACGAAACGAATTAACCAATGCATTAATTAGTTATAAACTCGAATTTTTAAACCTTAAAATACAAACTCTGTGGGATTTTGAAAGTAATACTTCTATTGTTCCGTCAGAGTATTCATCTGAATTTCAAATCGATTAATAATACCACATTATGAAGAAGCTAAGTTGGACTTTAATATTGGCTGTTGCCTTTTTTGCAAGCTGTCAGAATCAGGCACCTACTCAAGGAGCCGATGTAAGTGTACCTGTTAGGGTAACCGATGTTGTTAAAAAAACAATTTTCAATACCACAAGTATTAACGGAACCGTTAGTCCTTGTGCCAGTGCCGATTTGAATACCGAGTCGGAGGGCAAATACCGCTTAAACACCAACAAACGTACAGGTAAACCCTATCGCTTGGGCGACAAAGTTTATAAAGGCGAAGTTTTGGTTGAACTCGATAATCCTGAATACGAATTGAGCATACGAATTGAAGCCAAAAAACTCGATTTGGAAAATGCCAAACAAGAATACGACAAACAGCAATCGTTGTTCGAAAAGGGTGGTGTTACACAGCGTGAGATGCAAAATGCTGAACTTAGCTATATCAACACTCGTTACGATTTCGAAAATGCCGAGTTGCAAATGAAAAAACTGCAGGTAGCAGCTCCGTTCGACGGGGTAATTGTTGATTTGCCATATTTTACGCCCGATGTAAAAATCAGTTCCGGAACTAAAGTAGCAAGCATGATGGATTACAGCAAATTGATTATGCAAACCGATTTCCCCGAGAAATTTATTACTACCATCCAAGCCGGACAAGAAGCTTACGTAAGCAATTATAACCTTAAAGATGATACGCTTAGGGCTGTTATTACACAGCTTTCGCCTGCAATTAACGAAGCATCGCGCACATTTAAAGGTGTTATGAGCATTTCGAACCCCGAACTTAAAATGCGCCCTGGAATGTTTGTTAAGGCCGAAGTGGTTGTTGAACGTCGCGACAGCGCAATAGTTGTCGACCGCGAATTGGTTCAAAATAAACGAAGAGGTAAAGTAGTATATGTTGTTGAACGCAATACAGCTGTTGAAAAAAGGGTAAACACCGGCATCGAAACCGATACCGAAGTTGAAATTGTAAGCGGCCTCGAACCCGGCGAAAAATTGGTAATCGAAGGCTATCAAATGCTATCGAACAGGGCTAAGGTAAGGGTACAAAAATAGAAAGTAAAATTGGCATGAAGCAAATTACAAAATTCTCAGTAAATTACCCGGTTACCGTACTCATGTTGGTGTTGGCGGTTTTGCTAACCGGCTATATTTCACTTTCGAGATTGGGCATCGATTTGTTCCCTCAGTTGAACAATCCGCGTCTTTATATCGAAATTGATGCAGGCAACCGTCCACCCGACGAAATTGAAAATATTTTTGTTACCAACATCGAGTCACAAGCAATTCGCCAATCCGATGTGGTTAACGTAAATTCGGTTACGCGTGTTGGTTCGGCAACCATTACCGTTGAATATTCGTGGGGAAAGGACATGGACGAAGCATTTCTCGACTTGCAAAAAGCCATGAGTACCTATGCACAAAACAGTGGTATCGATGCAATCAATATCTCGCAATACGATCCGAACTCAACTCCAGTAATGATTATCGCTCTCGATAACGAAAACCTGCTGAATCTCGACGAAGTTCGTAAAGTAGCCGAAAACTACATCCGTAATGAGCTCATTAGGCTCGAAGGTATTGCCGATGTTACACTTGCAGGCCACGAAACTGCCGAAATTGTTGTTGAAACTAACCCATATTTGCTCGATGCGTTTGGGCTAACTGCTTCCGATGTTGGGCAACGTATTCAAAGTTATAATCGAAATGTTTCGGGAGGCACAATCGAGGAAGACGGTGTAAACTACAGTGTTAAAGGTGTTGGCATGATTGCAACACCTGTCGATCTCGAGAATTTAATTGTTGGGATGAAAACCGAAAGCTTAAACGATGGTTCATCGCGTAATGTTCCTGTGTATTTAAGCGATGTAGCAAACGTGTCGGTAAAAAATAAAGATCCTGAAACAATGGTAACTTTAAACGGAAGCCGTTGTATTGGACTCTCAATTTACAAAGAACCTCGTTACAATACTGTAAAAGCAGTTCAAAATATTACATCTTCGCTCGAATCAATTAAAAAAGCACTTCCGGGTTACGAGTTTACCATTGTTAAAAATCAGGGGAATTTTATTGGTGGAGCCATAAAAGAAGTAAGGCAATCGGCCTTAATTGGTATTTTATTGGCAGTGGTTGTGCTTTTTGTTTTCTTGCGCCGATTGAATTCTACATTGGTGATAAGTATTGCCATTCCGGTTTCAATAATAGCTACGTTTACAATGATGTATTTCAGGGGATTAACACTTAATGTGATGACCCTTGGCGGTTTGGCTCTTGGTGCCGGTATGTTGGTCGATAATGCCATAATTGTTATGGAAAATATTTATCGTCACATCGAGAGGGGCAAAAGTGTTTTCCAATCGGCCATCGATGGGGCGGCCGAAGTTGGTGGTGCCATTACGGCATCGACCCTCACAACAATTGTGGTTTTTTTACCAATTGTTTACTTGCAGGGCGCTTCGGGCGAATTGTTCAAAGATATGGCCTGGACCGTAGCTTTTGCATTGCTTTCGTCGTTGGTTGTTGCCATTTTGGTAATTCCGGTTTTGGTAAGCAAAATATTTGGTAATAAAAAAGTTAAACCCGTAAAAACCATATCGTTAAATTGGTACGAGAATATTTTGTCGGGAGCATTAAAACACCGTTGGCTTATTATAATTGTATCGGTAGTTTTGGTTAGTGCTTCGGTTTTGCTTGTACCAAAAATTGGTAGCGAATTTATGCCACGCTCGTCGAGCAACAGTTTTATGGTTGAATATACACTGCCCGAAGGTACCACTTTGGAAAATACCAATGCAGCCATGGTTAGTATCGAAAACATGATGAGCAGTAGTCTTGAAAACTACATCGAATCGGTTTATATTCGGGTAGGAGAGCTAAGTACTACAGCCGGTGGTGCTACCCAATCGAGCGAAAACAGTGCGACAATGTATGTTGCCCTTACGCCCGAAGGCATGCAACAATATGGCCTTGTTGAACAATCAATCAACAACATAATGGAACAAAACCCCGATATTGCTTTTGCTTTTATTCAGGAAGAAGGCAGTTTGCAATCGACCTTGGGCAATAACGAAGCTCCTTTAATTGTTGAAGTTGTTGGCGAAGAACACGATGTAATTGCAGGTTTAACTGCACAGGTAAAAGAAATTGCACTACAATCGGGCAGCTTGTTTAATGTTGAAAGTTCTATTGAAAACGGAGCACCCGAAATCGATATCCATATTGACAGGTTACAAGCCGGTTACTTTAATTTAAGTGTTGAACAAATTATCACACAAGTAACCAACAGGTTGCAAGGGCTCGAAGCCGGCAGTTACGAAGTTGAAGGCGAAATGCGCGATATAACCATTAAACAGCCAAATGTTTCGGTTAAACAACTGATGGACATGGAAATTACCAGTGGTGACAGTCGCTACCGTTTAACCGATTTGGCAACAATTACCCGCGAGCAATTACCGCGCGAAATACATCGCAGTAATCAAAGCCGTGTAGGTAAAGTTAGTGCTTATGTGCTCGAGGGCGAAGCTTTCGATCATGTGGTAAAAGCGCTTGAAGAACGCCTTCGCGATGTTCCGGTACCGCATAATTATCGCATACGTATGGCCGGCGAAGAAATCAAAAGGAAAGAATCGATGTCGGGGCTTACTTTTGCGCTGGTATTATCGGTAATTCTGGTTTATATGGTTATGGCCTCACAATTCGAATCGCTTGTTCATCCATTTTCAATATTATTAACCATACCTTTAGCAATGGTAGGCGCAATAGTTACTTTTTACATTATTGGAAAGCCGCTTAACATGATGGCTTACATAGGAATGATAATGTTAGCAGGTATTGCTGTTAATAACTCGATAATTTTGGTCGATACCATAAACCAGTTGCGTGCCGAAGGACAGAACAAACGTGATGCTATAATAAATGCAGGTTTACAACGTATCAGGCCAATAGTAATGACCAGTTTAACTACAATATTGGCTTTGCTTCCCTTAACATTTGGTTTTGGCGAAAGTGCCGATTTACGTTCACCCATGGCTTGGGCTGTAGTGGGAGGCTTAATTACATCAACCATACTTAGCCTTGTTGTAATACCATGTGTTTACGATGTTTTAACAATTAACCGTACTAACAAAACCAGCAACGAATAAGCGCTTATGGATTTTATTATTCGAAGAAAAGTACTCATCAGCATGGTTTTCCTTTCCATGGTAATGCTTGGCGTAATATCTTACAAAAAGCTGAACATGGAATTGTACCCAACGCCCGAAATGCCGATGATGGTGGTTATGGTAAACGCTTCTATCGAAGTCGATCCGGCTTACATGGAAAACCAAGCCATTATTCCACTCGAAGGCATTATTGGACAGCTCGATGGGGTTGCCGAAATTTCATCGGTAGCCACACGGCGAAACGGAACAATTCAGGTTAGTTACAACGAAGGTGTTAACCTTAAATATGCTCAATTAAGGTTGCAGGAAAAAATAAATGCTTCAAAATCAATTATTTCCGAAGACTTTAATGTAACTGTCGATAAAGTTGACACAAGGTCGGCCACCAACCAGTTTATGTCGATACAGATTATTGGCGAGGGTGGAGTTGACCGTTTGCGTAACATTACCGACGAAGAAATTAGCGATCAATTGCTCAATATTGATGGAATAGCAAGTGTAAACGTATATGGTGGCAGGCAAAAATCAATTACAATCGAAATTGCCCCCGATGTGGCCAAAGCCTACAACTTAAGCCCTTCGCGAATAAGGCAATTGTTGCAAAGCAGTTATAACGAACGAACTTTTGCCGGCGAAGTTTTTGAAGGTACAAACCGGTATTTGGTAAATGTTTCGGCCGAGTTTAATGCTGTTTCGGATATTGGCAACGTTGTGGTTAACCAAAGTTCGGGCTTAAAGCTAAAAGACATCGCCTCAATTACTTTCGGAACGAAAGAGGAAACTTCGTACAGCCGCGTTAATGGTCTCGATGTAATTAGTTTAATGCTCATCAACGACAATACGGCCAATTTGATCGACCTTTCGCACCGTACCCGAGAAGCAATCGAAAAGCTGAACGAAAATCTGGCAGGGGTTGGTGTCGAATTGTTAATCGAGTCCGATTCGGCAGAAACAATGGAAAAAAACATCGACCAAATCATCAATTTGGCTTTGGTTGGAGGGATTTTAGCAGTAATAATTCTATGGTTTTTCCTTCGGAATATCCGTTTGGTTACTGTTGTTGCATTGTCTATTCCAATTTCGGTATATGCAGCATTTAATTTCTTTTATTATTTCAACATTACCATTAACAGTTTAACATTGGTAGGTATGGCTTTGGCCATTGGAATGCTTATAGATAACAGTGTAGTTGTACTCGAAAACATTTATCGGCTTGCTGGTGCAGGCGCCTCGCTTAAGGATGCTGTTATTGACGGTACACGCGAGGTTTGGCGTTCGGTTTTTGCTGCTACGCTCACCACTATATGCGTATTCCTTCCATTCTTCTTTACCGATGATATTGTTGTTCAGCTCTTTGGCCGACAAATAGGTGTGTCAATTGTTTCAACTTTGTTCATATCGTTTTTGGTGGCGCTGCTGTTCATACCAATGATCACCTACCTCATATTGCGAAACCAAAACAAGCGCCAGTCGGTTGCTGTGTTCGAAAAAATTTCGATTCGAAACCGAATGGTACAAGTTTATGTGTTGTTGCTTAAAACTGCCATGCGCAACCCAATTGCAACCATTATGGGAGCAGTGGTGGTTTTCTTTGCAACTTTGTTGATAAGCTTGGCAACCCAAACACAAGCATTGCAAGAGGTTGAAAACGATCAGGTTAAGATTTATGTTACCATGGATGCAGGGGCTAGTCTTGAAAAAACCGATGCTTTGGTTGCCGAAATGGAAAAAGATTTGATGGAAATTGTTGAGAAAAAAAGCATTAGCAGTCAAATTGAAGAAGAATCGGCTATTTTAACCGTTTTATTGCACGAAAATTTTGAGAAGCTCGAAAACCGCGATTTTGATGGCGTGAAAAACGAGATCAAGAAAATTATGGATAAGCACGATCGCAATGCCGAAATCGATTTTGAACAATCGGCATCTAGCGAACAATTTGGTGCAGGCGGAGGTGGTATGCGTCAGGCTCAACGTATGGAACGAATGATGGGCATTGGCAGCAACGAGGAACGCGTGCTCATTAAAGGCCATAACTACGATTTGATGAAAACAATTGCCGAGGATATTCAATATTATCTCGACGATTTGGACGAAACAGAAAGGGTTCGTAGCAACCAATCATCGAACCGCCCCGAAGTACACTTGAATTTCGATTCGGAAAGTTTTGGTCGAAATAATATTCCAATGAACAATGTTTTGTCGGAATTGTCAGCTTTCAGAAAAGAAATTGAATCGGGCTTCAACTACAAACAAGATAACGAAGAATACGAAATAATCATCCGTACCGATACGATTACCGAGCTGCCGCCAATGCGCCTTAACGATCTCGAAAGACTCGAAATTAGCAGCAACGATGGGGGAATTTTCGAATTGCAGGACATTACCCGAATATATTTCAGCTCGGGCATTGCACGTATAAACCGTTTGAATCAGGAAAAAGAAATTGAACTTACCTACAGCTTCAGTAGCGAAATTAACGAAAACAAAGATTTGCTCGAAGCTGCACGTAACGAAGTTGACCAATTAATTGCCTCACTTCCGCTGCCTGCCGGAATTGCCGTTCAGGTGATACACGATGAAGATGATTTTGCAGCTTATTATCCATTGATTGCAATGGTTTTTATTCTCATCTTTATGATTTTAGCTTCGGTATTTGAATCGTTTGCTACTCCTTTTGTAATGATGTTTTCGATACCGCTGGCCGCAATCGGTTCGTTGTTTATGTTGATTTTTACCGGCAACACACTGCTGTCGGCCAACACTTTAACCGGTTTTATAATATTATTGGGCGTGGTTGTTAATAATGGAATAATTTTAATCGACTACAACAATATATTGCAAAAAAGAGGTTACCGAATGCAACGTGCATTAATAATGGCAGGTTTGGCGCGCATGCGGCCAATATTGATTACAGCAATTACAACAATTGTAGCAATGTTGCCATTAGCAATGGGTAAATCGGAATACGTAGGAGTTATTGGCGCTCCGTTTGCCCTCACTGTAATTGGTGGCTTGGCCTTCAGTACTGTACTTACACTAATATTTATTCCTACTTTTTATCTTGGTTTGCACAGTGCGCTTGCCTGGTTCAGAGGCCTTAAGCTATGGCTGAAAATATTACAATATAGCTTATTTGCAATTGGAGCCTATTTAATATATACAGGAATAAATGGCTTTATTTGGCAGATGGTTTGCTTTATTTTGCTCATTACTTTGGTGCCTGCTGCTGTATGGTTCATTATGAATAGCCTGCGTAAAGCAAGCGAAACAATTGTATCGGCCGATGATGAAATAGTTATCAGGATACAAAATTTGGTGAAAATTTACGGCCGAAAAGGACGATTTGCCCGCGAATGGAATGGTGGAATCAAATTGCGTGAACATTTTGGCGAAAGTCAACAGTTTAATCGTTTGTCCGATCTGAAATCGTTTACCTGGCAATTACCTCTTTTAGCATTCTTGGTCTATATGGCTTTCTTTTATGTTGAAAGTACAATTTGGGTTGTTTTGGCAATGATTATTATTTACTTCTTTGCTCAAAATCAATTTAAAATGCTTAAAAACCTTGCCTATAATACCCAAAAAATGAAAAGAGCAAGTAGCATTGCCCTTTCAATTTGGCATTGGTTTTCGCCTTTAGCAGCAGTGGCTTATTTGTATTTCAGAATCGATAATATTGCATTATCAATAATTCTGATCGTGCTTGTTTATTTCTTGTTGGCAATAGATTTCTTTTCGAATAAGATTCACGACGAAAAAATTAATGTTAACCGCATTAGTGGCAAATTCAGTGATTTCAAAGCAGGCATCTATCGTTTTGTGCTTTCAATACCAATAATTGGTAAAAAGCAAAAGCCGTTTAAAGCATTGAATGCAGTTACACTCGAAATTGGCAAGGGCATGTACGGTTTGCTGGGCCCCAATGGTGCAGGTAAATCTACATTAATGCGCGCAATTTGCGGCATCAATACACAAAGCTACGGCAAGGTGTGGTTCAACAACATCGATGCCGATTTAAAGCGTGAAGAGCTGCAAGGTTTAATTGGTTATTTGCCACAAGATTTTGGTATGTATGAAAACATGACAGCTTGGGATTATCTTCAATATCAATCGATTTTGAAAAAGATAAATGTTCCCGAAGTACGCAACGAAAGGGTAAAACAGGTACTTGAGAGCGTAAAAATGTGGGAAAACAGGAACAAAAAAATTGGTTCGTTTTCGGGAGGTATGAAACAACGCATTGGCATTGCCCAGGTATTGCTTCATTTGCCCCGCATTCTGGTTGTCGATGAGCCTACAGCCGGCCTCGACCCTCGTGAGCGCATCCGTTTCCGTAACCTGCTTGTTGAACTGAGCCGCGAACGTATTGTTATTTTTTCGACTCACATTATTGAAGATATTGCCAGTTCGTGTAACCGTTTGGCCGTATTACGAAAGGGTAGTGTGCAATATGTTGGCTCGCCACGCAATATGACCGATTCGGCCAAAGGACATGTTTGGCAGTTGGAAGTACCCGAAAGCGAATTCGAAAAATACACTCGGGAATTTGTAGTAGCCCATCATGCTAAACAGGGCGATAATGTGCGTTTGCGAATCATTTCTGATCAAAAACCCCACAGCAATGCCTTTGGTGTTGATCCAAATCTCGAAGATGCTTATTTGTGGCTGCAAAAGGCCAAACCTGTTTAGTGTTTATAATTTGATAAACTGAAGAAATAATTATGCAACAAATTCAAGAAAATATATTGAAAATGAGCAGTCCTAAAGGCGTTAATGCATTGAATAATTGGTTTTCGCCGATACTGAATGCTTTTGTAATGGTTAAATACAATTTGAAAATTGTTTTTGGAAACCGTTTTATCTATTTCTTGATTAGCGCCATTGTATTATCGTTTTTAATTATTGGCATTAATTTATTTAATGGCGAAATGCTTAGCGAACAAGGCGTTTACACTATTTTGCTTTTAACTGGTGCTTTGTTGATATTTTATCCGGCCTCGTTCGGAATTCAAAGCGATAAAGATGCCCGTACAATGGAGATAATTTTTGGTATTCCCGATTACCGTTTCAGGGTTTGGTTTATGCGCTTGATGCTCATTTATGTTCTTACTTTTATTGTGATGCTTTTACTGGCTTATTTAATTCGCTATGTATTTGTATCGTTTGCTGTTTTCGAAATGGTTTTGCAAGTATTGTTTCCATTGGCATTTCTGGGCTTTTTAACTTTCTTTTTATCAACAGTTTTACGATCGGGAAATGCAACAGCAGCTACAATTATCATTCTGGGCTTTATTTTGATGGTTTTATCCGATGAGATTGCCCAGTCGATGTGGAACGTGTTTTTTAATCCTTATGCCATACCTTCGGGAACTAGCGAAATGGTTTGGAGCGTTTTGAGCAGTAAAAACCGAATATTTTTGGGTTCGGGAGCAGTTGTTTTTCTTTTGGCTGCTTTAATGAATTTGCAGAAAAGGGAAAAACTTTTAGGATAATCAAAAAAAATATCGAAGTTGAATTAAACTTCTGGTTATTAATCTAATCTAACAATTTTAAAACATCAAAAATTTAACTACAATGAAAAAAATATTATTATTTACCTTGGTTCTTTTAGCTGCAATAGCTATAAAAGCTCAGCCTCCGGGAGGTGGTATGGGGGGTCAGTTCGACCCTGAAGAAATGGTAAAACGGCAAACCGAGCAAATGACCAACGATTTGGGTTTGAATGCCGAACAAACAAAAAAAGTTGAAGCGCTGAATAAAAAATACAGCGACAAAATGCGCGAAATGTTCCAAAACGCCGGCGAAGCCGATCGTTCGCAATTTTTCGAAAAGATGCAAACCATTCGCGAAGAAAAGAACAAGGAACTGAAAGGTGTTTTAACCGATGAACAATACAAGAAGCACATTGAATTAGAAGAACAACGTATGCAACAACGACGCGACAGAGCTCAACAGGGCGGACCTAATCAGCCCGTAAGGCGTGGAGCTCCTCGTGGCGGAGGAAATCAGTAAATTTTTCATAGATCAATTTGGATGATGTGATCCAACAACCTGGCTATCTTTAGTCAGGTTTTTTTTCAGGTATATATTGGTTGAACTATTTAGTGTTTTTCCGGGGCTTGAAATTGCGTTTATTCGCAAATTTTGTGCGTTGTGGTTTGGGGGAATTGCTCCAGTCGGGGGTTTGTCCCAACTCAATAGGGAGAGGCACTTTTGGAATTTCGCGTTCAATCAGTCTTTCGATACGTTTAAATTTGTACATATCGTTTTCACTAATTAAAGTAAGTGCAACTCCTTCGGTTTCGGCTCGTGCAGTACGGCCAACACGGTGTACATAGTCTTCTGCATCGTTGGGTACATCGTAGTTAATAATCAAGCTAATATCTTTAATGTCGATGCCTCGGCTCATCACATCGGTTGCAACTAATATGCGTGTTTGTTTTGCCCTAAAATCCGAAATAACTTCTTCGCGTTCTTTTTGTTGCAAGTCGCTCGAAATACCTTTTACTTTGTATTTGTCTGATTTTAAGCTGCGAACAATGTTGTTAACTTTAGCTTTAGTCGATGTAAAAACCAAAATGCTTTTGTATTCTTCTTTATCGGCAACCAATAGTCTGATAAGTGCACTTTTTTGTTCCTCGCGTACCATGTAAGCGGCTTGTAAAACACCTTCGGCAGGTTTCGACATTTCTATCGAAACTTCTTCGGGGTGGTTTAAAATCGATTTAGCCAACTTTTTAATGTTTGATGGCATTGTGGCACTGAACATTAGTGTTTGTCTGTTTTTTGGCAGGTACGATACAATGCGTTGTATGTCGTCGAAAAAGCCCATATCGAGCATTCGGTCGGCCTCGTCGAGCACCAGATGTTGTAATTGGCTAAAATTAAAATTGCCCGTTGAAAGGTGCGAAATAAGTTTGCCGGGTGTTGCAACAACAATTTCAACGTTGTTATCGAGCGCATTGCGCTCACGAACCCAATCACCACCATCGCCACCACCATAAACAGCAATTGAGTTTACGGGTATGAAATACGAAAAACCCTGTACTTGTTGGTCGATTTGTATAGCCAATTCGCGTGTTGGAACAATAATCAACGTATTGATTGAGTTAACTTGTTTCTCGCTAATTTTATGCAATATGGGCAACATAAAAGCAGCAGTTTTACCTGTTCCGGTTTGCGCAAAGGCTAAGATATCTTTGTTTTTAAGTATTATTGGTATGGCCTTTTCCTGAATGGGCGATGCCTTTTTGAAACCCATGTACGATATGGCATCCAGTATATCGTCGTTTAAATCAAATTCTTCGAAGTTCATTAAATAGTTAAAATTGTATATTTGTGCAAAGGTAAAAAAATACACAAGCAATAAGCTGTTGCATAAATTTTAACCCCAATTATTTATGAATTTTTCAGGCTATATTGATTTACCTGATTGTGCATAATCTGAAGGATTTGCTCCAAACTCGTCGTAGAAGCATTTTCTAAAGTATTTTAAATCGATGAAACCTACATCGTAAGTTACTTCTTTTACCGTGTAATTGCCTGTTTTAAGTAACTCGGCGGCCTTGTGCAAACGTACTTTTCTGATAAAACTGTTTGCCGAAAGCCCGGTAATTGCTTTGAATTTCCGATACAATTGCATTCGGCTTAATCCAAGGTCGTTACAAAAATCGTCGATATTGTATTCCGAATTATCAATGTTTTTAAGTACAATTTTGTGTGCTTTTTCAACCAGCGGATGTACATCGGATTTGTTTGTTTCTTTATTTTCATTTGCAGCCGAAAAATTACTTATTTTGAATTTCTCTTTCAATTTTAGTTGCTTTTCAATCAGCTTGTTAACCCTTATCAGTAAGTGCTCGGGGTCAATGGGTTTTGGTATGTACGAGTCGGCTCCTTTAAGCAATCCTTCGTTTCGGTCGTCTTGACTCGATAAAACTGTTGTTAATATAACGGGGATATGATCGGTTCTTTCGTCGTTTTTTAGCTTTTGGCAAAGTTGGTAGCCATCAATACCGGGCATCATCACATCCGAAATTACTATGTCGGGGATATTGTTAAAGGCAATTTCGAGTGCCTGCTCGCCGTTCGATGCTTCAATAACCTTGAAGTTTTCGTTTAAAAGTGAAGTCAAAAACTGCCTTACTTCAAAGTTGTCGTCAACTATGAGGGCAACCATTTCGTCCTTGTCGAAAATACTTTTAAGGTTGTTGATTTGTTCGGTATGTTGCTTTTGAACGGTTTGATCAATTTTTTTCCAATCAACTGTTTGTTCTTTGCTGTCGGCGGTTTGTTTTTGTTCGTTTGAATAAACCGAATCGGAGGGTAAAACAACGGTAAATTTGCTTCCATGTCCGTATTCGCTTTCTACTTTTAATTCGCCTTTGTGTAATTCAATAAGTCGTTTTGAAAAGCTTAGGCCTATGCCTGCGCTGTTTTGCTTGTTGGTTGTGTAAAATCTGTCGAAAATGTGTTGCAGGTTTTGAGGCTCTATACCAGGGCCTGTGTCGGCAACCCAAATCGAAATACCATCGTTGTGCGGATCAACGCCTACTGTAATGCTTTTGCCATCGGGGGTGTATTTAAAAGCATTCGATAATAAATTGAAACAAACACTTTCGATAAACTCCCTGTCGATAAGCTGTTTTTGATCGAAATTGGTTTTAAAACGGTAATCGATGTCACGCTTTTGTGCTTCGTAATTAAAAAACAAGAAGATGTTATAAACAAAATCGGAAACATTGGTTTCGCTTACTTTTAATTTGAGCTGTTCGTTTTCGTTTTTTCTAAAATCGAGAATACGATTTGTCAATTGTAATAAACGACCGGCATTTCTGAAAATCATCAGGTGGGCTTCTTTGTATGGGTTGTTCTTTTCTGTTTCAAGCAGTTTCGATAATGGCCCCAAAATGAGTGTGAGAGGGGTTCTGAATTCGTGCGAAATATTGGTAAAAAACCGCAATTTAAGTTCATCAAGTTCTTTCTGCTTCTTGTATTCAATTTCTTTGAGTTTTTGCTGATGATTATGCTGCATTTTCATAACCCGGTTGTAAATAACCAGAAAAATGGTGAGCATTGCAGTAATAAAATAAATAATGTAAGCAAAAGTCGATGCCCAAAATGGCGGAAGAATATTTATGGAAAGACTAAGTGTTTCGTCGGACCATAAGCCGTCGTTGTTGGTGCTTTTTAAGTGAAATGTATAGTTGCCGGGCGATAGTTTGGTGTAGTAAGCATAACGTTGTTTCGAGTCGCGATAATTCCATTCATTATCAACCCCTTCGAGCTTAAAGGCAAACTGACATTTCTCCTGGTTAAGGTATTCGAGGTTCGAAAATTCAAACGAAAATGAATTTTGATTGTGCTTTAATTCAATTTCGCTGGTTTCGGTTATTGTTTTGCGCAAAATTGTTTGGTCCGATGCATTGTTTGGAAATATATTACGGTTAAGTATTTGGAAATTTGTTATTTTGGGTGCAGGTTTTTGGTAGTTAAACTCAATTTTGTAGGGAGTAAAATAGTCGATTCCATTATATCCTCCAAAATAAAATACTTGATTGCTATCGGCATATATGCTGTTTAAAAAAAACGATTTGTTGATCAAACCATCAGAGGTGTCGAAGTTTTTAAAAGCTTCGTTGTGGTTGTTTGAATTAATGCGATAAATGCCATTTGGGGTTCCAAGCCACAAAAAACCAATTGGATCCTCGGCAATCGACTGTATGTCGAGAATAATGTTGTTATGGTATAGGTTTTCGATTTGACCGTTGTTATAAACCGATAGTCCGGCTTCGGTACCAATCCAAATTTTTTGGTTTTTACTTTGGAATAGGGTAGTTGTAAAGTTGTTGGCCAAACCGTTGTTAACGGTAATAATTTCTTGAGATAGAATAATGTTGTTTACAATTTTCATTTTAATAACACCGCCACCACTTAATGCTAGCCAAGTAAAACCTTGATTGTCTTTAAGTATCGAAAAAATTGAGATGTCTTTCGATGCAGGGAGTTGTCCGTTTTGGTCTTTTATTATTTCGAAACTGTTTTTGAATTCATTATAGCTAAAAAGTAAACCATCCCACGTACCTACAATGAACGAATTGTTATCACTGCCCGATATGCAAGTTATTGTATAATAACCACTTTCGTTTTCGATGCCGTTAAAATTAAGGTAATGTTGCAACCGATAGGGCTCTTTATTGGTTTCAATTTTAAATATTCCCATTTCGTTTTTATCCGAAAACCAAAAATTGTTGTTGATGGTTTTGGTAGCATAAATAAATCGGGGAGGGTTCTGTTTGTAATTGCTGAATTTGAGTGCTTCGAGTTGATGTGTTTTATGATTTAGTTTATACAAACCATTACCCCAGGTACCAATAATCATGCTGTTTTCCCATGTTTCAATACAACTTACAATATTGGTGCTTTGGGTTTCGGTGTGAGAGTCGATGTGTAAAAATTGTTGCTTTCGGTTCGAAATGGTGTACAAGCCACTTTCGCTTCCGGCAATAAGGGCATTGTCGTGTGTTGTTAAAAAGCAATTAATTACTAATTGTTTGTTGCTAATTGTTTCATTATCATTAAACTCCGATAATTTTCCGTTAAATGCATCGTACAGTAAAATTCCATTGCTTCCAGCTAAATAAAAAATGTTTTCGTGTTTGACTATGGCATTTATTTTTTGTTCCAAAATAACTTTCACTTGTTGAGCGTTATTTTTTAAGTCTACCAGGAGCAAGCGATCGAGAGTCGACACCAAAAATTGATTGTCATCAACCTTCACAATGTCCATTATATAATTTTGCAAGTATTGATTTTCAATTTTTTCAAAACTTCTATTTTTCAAATTAAATATCAAAAGTCCACTGTTTCCAATCAGAATTCTATCTTCATCAATTTGGCATAACTTGCTAATCTGGTTGTTGTTGAACTTGCTGTTTTCGCTATTTGTAGTAAAGTTTTCTTCTATACAGCCATCGGGGTTTGTTATTGTCAGTCCTCCGTTTTCGCTGCCAAACAATATACTATTGTTGGGCATTGCCGAAATTGCAATAATGTTATTGTCTGTAGTTCTTTGGCATGTTTCGGCTTTTTGATGATAGCGGGTAATTTTGTAGGTTAAGAGATCGATTTTGTACATGCCGCTAACAAAAGTTCCTACCCATAAATTATTGCCATCAATTAATAATTCAGCAATTTTTATTGCGTTAAATTCTTGGTTTATAGTTGAAAAGTTTATTGTATTGTAGCCGTCGTAGCGGTATAATCCTTTCCATGTGCCAATCCAAATAAAACCGGCTTTATCTTGAACAATACAATTAACAGCACCTTCGGGTAAATCGGTTTCAGTCGATATTTTTTCGATACTCGAATTGGCTGATAATGTGCCACATGCAAAAGCAATTATTAAAAATGCCAGCATGCAATGTATGCTAATTGAACGGATTTTGTCAGCCATAAACGATATGTTCGCAAAGGATCGGATTTTTACTTGCATGAGCTTACTATTATGAAACATAAACACCTAAATATAATAAAATTATAGCTGCAATTAAAAAAATGCTGTGCTAATGTAATTCCTTTTTAAAAATTATTGGTAAAGATTAGGCAAGTCGTCTTCGAAAATTGTTGCCGGGTGATTAAAAAAATCAATAAAGTCGTTAATTGCAGCCTGTCCGTTACCGAAATCCTTTTCGATACCTTTATATGGATAATAAAATTGCGATTTTCGTTGTTTGCTCCAGTCCGAACTGTACCAGCTAAGTACCCATGCAATTCGGTTAATTTCGGGATTGTTAACAATTGGCGCCAATACATAATTCGACCAATAGTCGGGTTTCTCCTCCGGATATCGGTAAACACCATTCTCCATTCGAAGGCCGGTTTCGGTTATGGCAGCAATCTTATTGTTGCTGGTTGCATAATCGACCATTTTTTTTAGCTCGTGGGTAACCATTTGGTGAGTCTTGTAATGTACTGCCCCCATTTCATAAATGTCGAGGCCAATAATATCGACATAATCGTTTCCGGGATAATATTCCATTGTAAATTTGGTGTCGGGACTCCAGGCGAACAATACATTTCGCAGATTACTCTCACGCATGTAATTAACGGTAAGCCGATATAATTTAATGTATTCATCGGGGGTACAGTTGTCTTTTCCCCACCAAAACCAAGCACCGTTCATTTCGTGCCACGGGCGAAAAATTACCGGAAAGCCGAATTCTTTAAACGTTGGAATAACCAGCGTATCGAGCTGCGTTAAGAACCAATTCAATTCGCGATTGTTTTCCCTGTTTCCTCCTGCAATAATCTTTTTTAGCAGTTCCTTGTCGTTTGTAAATTCATTATTTTTTCGTGAATAAAATGAGCCACTGTTCATTCCACGCAGATGCCAGCAGTAAGCAACCACGGCCCCTCGTTGGTAAGCTTTTTTCGATGCTTCTTTATCTGGATTTACCAATTTGGGGTCGACATGCCACATGAAATCACTTTCGTAAACCGCCGGATTTTGGCCTGTTATTTCCTTGCAATCAGAATTTTCAAACCCGTTATAAATGTGGGTTTCTTTATACATTAAAGTAGTAGGGTTGGCACAGCCAAACATTATTTTACCTTGGTTGGCCAGCTTTTGTATGTTTTTGAATAAGTTTTCGGTAGGTTCATCAATCCAAATATTATTGGTTTTTGCGTGCATTTCTGTATTTGATAATTGAAATACAAAGAATAAAAGTGAAAAGAAAAGAAATTTTGTGTTAATCATATTGTTACTGTTTGAATTTTTGTCAATAATAAGGTTTGAATTTATTATTTTATGGGATACATGTTTCAATAATGGGGGTATAAAATTACTGCACTTAAAATGAGATATTATCGAAATAGATGAGAATTAATGCTTTGTACTCCATTTTGCTTTATTTAAAGTCAAATTTTTTTCACTTGTTTTTGGTATTCTTATGATTTACCCCCTATACTTGAAACTTCTGTCAACGTTACAACGCATGAATTGTTTGTATTCTTGCAAAATATTTGATAGAAATAGGCAATGGCATTAAAAATAAAAACTAAACGTTGTTTAATAAAAAACTTAAGATAAAATGATATTTTTATTGAATGATTATTTAAGTATAAAACCATAAAAGTAATTATGAATTCATTATTTGATGAAAGAAAGGCAGTGATTGAAGCAAAGCACCAAGCTTTACTGTCGGACAAAAATGAAATGCTGTTTAGTACCAATGGCATTTACAATCGTTATAAAAAACCTGTTTTAACACGCGAACATGTGCCGCTTCATTGGCGATTTGATTTTAATCCTGCTACCAATCCGTTTTTTATGGAGCGCATTGGTTTTAACGCAACATTTAATTCGGGGGCAATAAAGTGGAACGATAAGTATTTGCTGGTTGTTCGTGTTGAAGGTAACGATCGGAAATCGTTTTTTGCCATAGCCGAAAGCCCAAACGGTATCGATAATTTCAGGTTTTGGGATCGCCCGATTAGCATTCCTCAAACCGATGACTGGGACACCAATGTTTACGACATGCGCCTTACAGCTCACGAAGATGGATGGATTTATGGTGTTTTTTGTGCCGAGCGCAAAGATCCAAACGCCCCCGAGGGCGATACTTCGAGCGCTACTGCTACTGCAGGTATAGTTCGCACTAAAGATTTGATCAACTGGGAACGTTTGCCCGATTTGATTTCGCACGGCGGTCAACAACGAAACGTTGTGCTGTTCGAAAAATTCGTTGATGGAAAATATGCATTTTTTACCCGCCCGCAAGATGGCTTTATCGATACCGGAAAAGGAGGCGGTATTGGCTGGGGGCTTTCAGATAGTATTGAAAACGCTGAAGTACCCGACGAAAAAATTATCGACAGTAAAACCTATCACACTGTTTATGAGGTAAAAAACGGACAAGGTCCGCATCCAATTTATACCGAAAAAGGCTGGATACATTTGGCACATGGCGTGCGAAATACTGCTGCCGGCTTGCGGTATGTGCTTTATGTTTTTATGTCGGATAAAAACGATGTCACCAAAATAATTCACAAACCAAACGGCCATTTTATTGCTCCGTTACAAAACGAAAGGGTAGGCGATGTGTCGAATGTTGTTTTTGCAAATGGTTGGATTGCCGATGAAGACGGCAAAGTTTTCATTTATTATGCCTCGTCGGATACCCGAATGCATGTGGCCACAACTACAATCGATCAGTTAATTGATTATTGCATGAACACACCCGAAGACCGTTTGCACTCTCATTTGTCGGTCGATACCATAAACCAATTGATCGATTCAAATAAAAAGCTTAAGTAACATGATAAGGGCAATTACCGAAATGATTAAAGTTCAGGAACAGGAACTTGAGCGGATTATGGGGTTTTGGGGAACAAAGGCTGTTGATCATAAAAATGGTGGTTTTTTTGGCTCTATTGACAGTTTTGGAAAGGTAAACCCAAAGGCAAACAAAGGTGCAATTTTAAATAGCCGCATTTTGTGGTCTTTTTCAGCAGCTTACAATTATTCCAAAAAATCTGAATATTTGCAAATGGCCGAGAAAGCTTTCAACTACATTGCCAACTTTTTTATTGATAAAAAAAATGGAGGGGTGTTTTGGGAGCTCGATTACCTTGGCAAACCGGTAAATACCCGCAAACAAGCTTATGCTCAGGGTTTTGCTATTTATGGTTTGTCGGAGTTTTATCGTGCCTGCGGCAACGAAAAAGCCTTACTTTTGGCACAGGAACTTTTCTGGACCATTGAAAAGAATTTTTACGATAGCAAAAATGGTGGTTATATTGAAGCTTTGGCCAATGATTGGAGTCATTTGGACGATATGAGGTTAAGCCTTAAAGATGCAAATGAACCAAAATCGATGAATACCCATTTGCACATACTTGAGCCATATACCAACCTTTATCGTTGCTGGAAAAACCCGATTTTAGCCGAAAGCATCAAAAAAATTATTCGCGTTTTTCTCGATCGTATTATTGATGCAAATACTGCTCATTTCAATTTGTTTTTCGACTACGACTGGACAGTTAAATCAGAAATAATATCGTATGGACATGACATTGAGGGATCGTGGCTATTGGCTGAGGCTGCCGAAGAGTTAGCCGATGAAGCACTCCTTGCCGAGGTTAACAAAATGGCTGTTCGAATGGTTGATGTAACTTTAAATGAAGGCACCGACACCGATGGTTCAATTTTTTACGAAACCGAAGCCGGTCATACCGATACCGACAAACATTGGTGGCCTCAGGCCGAAGCAATGGTTGGATATGTAAATGCCTGGCAAACAACCGGAAACATGATGTATCTTACTGAAGCAGAAAAGGTTTGGAACTTTATTGATTTGCGCCTCATTGACCGTAAGAATGGTGAATGGTTTGGACGCATCGATAGTAGTGGAAATCCACTTTTAGAAGACGAAAAGGCCGGGTTTTGGAAATGTCCTTATCACAACTCGCGGGCGCTGATTGAAGTTTGTAACCGACTAAAAAAATAAAAATTATGACCGATAAAGTAACTTTAAGGGAAAAAATTGGCTATGGTTTTGGTGATGCAGCATCATCAATGTTTTGGAAAATTTTCACCTTCTATTTAGCCATTTTTTATACCGATGTTTTTGGTATTCCGGCAGCAGTGGCAGGTACAATGTTTTTGTTAACACGAATTTGGGACACAGCTAACGACCCAATAATGGGAATTATTGGAGATAGAACAAATACCCGTTGGGGGAAATTCAGGCCTTATTTGCTTTGGATTTCAGTACCTTTTGCTGTAATTGGGGTTCTGTTGTTTACAACTCCAAACTTGGGTTTAACCGGTAAAATAGTTTATGCTTACATCAGCTATACCATAATGATGATGGCATATACGGCCATTAACGTTCCGTATGCCAGCTTGTTAGGCGTAATGACTGCTAAATCGGAAGAGCGTACCAGCTTGGCATCGTACCGTATGGTGTTTGCTTTTGGCGGAAGTTTGTTGGTTGTAGCAATGTTTCAACCTTTGGTCGATTGGTTCAGCAAAAGCTTAAAGCCCGAATCGGCCTATCAATTAACAATGACTGTTATTGGTGCAATAGTGGTTGTTTTCTTTTTCTTTACATTTTTATGGACACGAGAAAGAATTACTCCACCAAAAGCTCAAAATAACAATTTGCGTGAAGATGTAAAGAATTTGATCAACAATATACCTTGGTTTGTTTTGCTTGGCGCAGGTGTTATGACGTTAATATTCAACTCGGTACGCGATGGTGTTGCCGTTTATTATTTTAAATATTTTATAAGCGACGATGCAGCTGTTAGCATATCGAAGGCCACTTTTACATACAGTACTTTGTATTTATTTGTTGGTCAGGCAACCAATATGTTGGGTGTTATTATGGCCAAACCAATATCGGCAAGGTTTGGCAAGCGCAATACCTTTATGGGGGCCATGGTAGCTGCTGCTGTTTTAAGCAGTTTATTTGTAATGTGCACAACCGAAGGAGTAATTTGGGTTTATATTCTGCAAGCATTGGTTAGTTTTTGTGCCGGAATTATTTTCCCGCTACTGTGGTCGATGTACGCCGATACGGCCGACTATTCGGAATATAAAACAGGCCGCAGGGCAACCGGGTTGGTATTTTCGGCGTCGAGTATGTCACAAAAATTAGGATGGACTTTGGGTGGAGCTATAACGCTTTGGCTACTTGCTTTCTTCGGATTTGAAGCCAATGTTGATCAGTCGCCCGAAACCATTAAAGGAATTAAATACATGATTAGCATTGTGCCGGCAATAGCAGCTGTTTTGTCGGGTGCTTTCATGTACTTTTATCAGCTCGACGATAAAACCATGAAAAAAATTGAAACAGAATTGGCACAACGAAGGGCCAACGAAGCAACTGAATAATTCGAAATTACTATACAAGAAAGGGTGTTCCGTTGTTCGGGGCACCCTTTGTATTTTTTATATATTGAAAATCGATCGCAATCGATGTCGCATATTTCGACGTATTTTATCTGTAATTTTCAATAATGGTTTTTCTTCAAAACGTTTAGCATATTCGTCAATTGGAATGGCAAGTTTGTCGGGATTTTCGTCAACCCATTGGCAAACCGATTGGTATTGTTTCTCTTGTCGATCGAAATTCAATAAGGGATAATTATCGCTCATTCCGGGGATACATATAAAAATATTCGATGCTATTTTATTTCTGTTTGACCATTTATAAAAACGTTTGATAAAGGTGTCGAATCCGTTTTGCGAAATCATATCGAGGAACACTTTCATGATACCCAAATCTTTGGAACTTAACTTAAACATTTGGCTCGAAGGGATGATCTTATCGAGTTCTTCAAAGTCTTCGTTTGAAACTTCGCGCATTGGCGACACAATGTAAAGGTTCTCAAATTCGCCATTCTGCCTTACATATTTCTTCAAATGTTTTTCGAAGCGTCGGAATGAGCCACCGGTACCTCCATCGACAAACCGACCGCGAATAAACCTGCGCGCTTTTTTGCTGGTAGGTTCAATGCTTTGATCGGGAAAAATTAATGGAATAGCCGATGTTGCCATCAGCAAATTAGTAAGGTTAATTCCGCTGTGCCGATTATAAATATTTGATGCCCACACAGTTGTTAAGCGCCAAACCGAGAATGCTAATATAAATGAATCGAAAGTGCAATCGTCTATCTTCTTTAAATTTCCCTGCCCTAAAAAATTATTCAAAAGATTGCGAAGAGGGGAGGTATCAACCGGAATAAATCTATTTTTTACAAATACATCTTTCGTTTTTATTTTAAACAAAACTTCTTCTTTGAAGTACTTATCCCACGATAATGGGTTATTGTTTCGGAAACAGGCATTTATGGCGCCAATGTTTAATGCTCCCGAACTAAAACCGGCAAGCATAGTTTTATCGGAACTAAGCTCAAGGTTTTTTAATTCAATTAGTTTGTCAACCAAGGCTACTTCTTGCGAAATGCGGGCTGCTGCTCCGGTAAGAAATAGGGCATTCTTCATTTCAATATTTTTAGTCGTTTAACTTACGAATTTCGTTAACAGGTAGTTCGAAAGTTAATGATATTTTTAGTTGATCGATAATAACCGCAACTCTTTTTTTACCTTTAATTTCAACTAATTCGCCCTTCATTCCAATTAATGGCCCACCAATAACTTCAATGCAATCGCCTTTCGAATACGCTTCGCGTTGCACATCAATATGAACATCGGTTTGCCTGAGCATCCGTTTTATCAGTTCTATTTGTGTGTCGGGAATAATTGCTGCTTTTCCTTCAAAACGCACATAGCTAACCACATTGCTGGTTTGCAGAACTTTATCGTAGTGAGTATGGTTGATGTAAACAAAAATGTATCCTGGAATAAGCGGTACATCAACCCATTTTTTTCGGTCGCTCCATTTACGTAGGGTACGTTGTAGTGGAAGATAATTTTCGATTCCCTGAAAATCGAGCTCTAACTGAACCTTCTTTTCTGCTCTCGATTTGGTGTAAACAGCATACCATTGCTTTGGGTTTTTAAATAATTTCATCTCAAATAAGGGCAAATAAGTATCGGTTTCTATTTTTTGCAAGGCATTATACCAATAATTACAGAAAATATTGAAAATTTCAAATGTATTTTCATGATTTAGTGTTAAGTTGAGTTTTTTTGCGTAAATAAAAAGTAATGATATTTTGCACAAATATAAAAAAACACAAGGCTCGGGCAATCAAATTTTGTAGTTTTACCTTCGTATTATTGAAAATTTATGCTTTTTTTTGATAAATATTTCAAACAAATAACCAAATAAAAGTTTGATAATTAATTATCGTATGAATGATAAAATCTTTGAGTTGGTTGCATCCAAAACCGGATTGCCCATTGAGCGAGTTAAGAATACAATTTTGTTATTAAAAGAAGGCGCAACCATTCCTTTTATTGCCCGCTACAGAAAAGAACTTACCGGCAGTTTCGACGAAGTGCAGATTGCTGCTATTCAAAAAGAGTATCAGTACTTTACCGATTTGGAAAGCCGAAAGGAAACAATTTTAAAAACCATTGAGGAACAAGGTTGTTTAAGTGATGAGCTGAAACTGAAAATAGAATCAACTTACGATGCAACCGAACTCGAAGACATTTACTTACCATACAAACCTAAAAAGCGCACCAGGGCTACTATTGCTCGTGAAAAAGGCCTCGAACCTTTGGCTAAAATTTTGATGGGGCAGTTTGAGTGGGACATTCATAAAAAGGCTAAAACGTTTATTAACGAACAGGTTGAAACAGTTGATGATGCATTAGCCGGAGCGCGTGATATTGTTGCTGAATGGATTAGCGAAAACAGCAGGGCTCGCGACAGTGTTCGATGGCTATTCAAGAAAATGGCCATCATTGAATCAAAAATTATTAAAGGAAAAGATGCTGAAGCTCAAAAATACCGCGATTATTTCGATTGGAATGAACCACTATCGCGTTGTGCTTCGCACCGCTACCTGGCTATAAAACGTGCCGAAAAAGAAGGCTTTCTGCGTATTAGTATTGGTATTGATGAACAAGTAGCTCAGGAAAAACTTGAAACTATTTTTTTAAGGGGCAACACAAGTTGTCGCGAACAGGTTAAAATGGCCATTAAGGATAGCCTCAAGCGTTTATTAACTCCCTCAATCGAAACCGAATTCAATCAATTGTGGAAATTAAAATCCGACAATGAAGCTATTGCGGTATTTAGCGAAAATTTGAGACAACTATTGCTGGCGCCTCCGCTCGGACAGAAGAGGGTTTTGGCAATTGACCCCGGTTATCGCACAGGCTGCAAGGTTGTTTGCCTCGACGAGCAAGGTAATTTGTTGCATAACGAAACCATTTATCCACATCCGCCACAGCGCGAAGTACGTGAGTCGGCAAAAAAAATAAGCACCATGGTCGAAGCCTATAAAATTGATGCAATTGCTGTTGGGAATGGAACTGCCGGGCGCGAAACCGAACAATTTATTAAGTATTTAAAGTTCAATAGAACCGTTCAGGTCTTTTCGGTTAACGAAGATGGCGCATCGATATATTCGGCCTCAAAAATTGCCCGCGACGAATTTCCAGATTATGATGTTACTGTTAGAGGAGCTGTTTCTATTGGCCGCAGGTTGATGGATCCACTTGCCGAATTGGTTAAAATTGAACCCAAATCGATTGGTGTTGGCCAATATCAGCACGATGTTGACCAGAAACAATTGCAACAAGAGCTCGACAGGGTTGTTGAATCGTGTGTTAACTTGGTTGGGGTAAATTTAAATACTGCCAGCAAAAGCCTGCTGACTTATGTGTCGGGTTTAGGACCACAGTTGGCTCAGAACATTGTCGATTACCGAAAAGAGAATGGCGATTTCACATCGCGCAATGAGCTTAAAAATGTGCCTCGCTTGGGGGCAAAAGCCTTTGAACAATCGGCAGGCTTTTTAAGAATCAACAATGCAAGTAATCCGCTCGATAACACTGCTGTTCACCCCGAATCGTATGCCATTGTTGATAGAATGGCAAAAAAATTAAATACCGATGTGATAAAACTTATCGATTCGGAACAGCTACGTAAACAATTAAATTTAAATGATTTTGTTAGTGATGCTATTGGCCTGCCAACCCTTACCGATATATTGACAGAACTGGCTAAACCGGGTCGTGATCCACGCGAGAAAATTCAGTTTTTTGAATTTGATGAACATATCAAAACCATTAACGATTTAAAACCCGGAGCAATTTTGCCGGGAATTATTACCAACATAACTCGCTTTGGAGCTTTTGTCGATATTGGTATAAAAGAAAATGGCTTGGTACACGTATCGCAAATTACCGAAAAGTTCATCGACGATCCGGCCAAAGTTCTGAAATTAAACCAGCATGTAAGGGTGAAAATTGTAGATGTCGATTTGGTTCGAAAAAGAATACAACTGACTATGAAAGGGCTTGATTAATTCAAGCCTATTTCATCGTCGTATAAATCCTCCTGGCTTTCAAACTCAATTTCAAGAAAATCATCTGCTTCTTCAAGTAATTGTTCGATATAATCTTCATCAATAGGTTTTTCATCAATCCAGTGAATGACCTGATTGCTGTAAAAGTCATCGATGTCGCTTTCAACAATAAAACGAGGAAACTCGGTGTGTACCACAAAAATAGTATTGGGTAGCTCTTGTGAATTATCTGCAATTAAGAATCTAGGTAGCATATTTTTCGGTTTATTTTGCAAAAATAGGGTATTCTTATCGAATAATCTTAATTTTTCGATACAAAATAATGATTATTCTTTTGTAAAACTTTCTTTAATTATTACTTTAGCTATGATTTTGAAATTTATAAATCCAAAACGTCAAGTATTAATTAAAAAAAAACCTGTGGATTATGAGTAAAATTTCTAAAGAGTTGGTGGGTGCGTCAGCAGTTCCTGTCATTCTATCTATTTTAGACAAAAGCGAAAGTTATGGGTATGAGATTATGCAAAAAGTAAAGCAATTGTCTGAAGGCAAAATTGAATGGAAAGAGGGAAGCTTGTATCCGGTACTCCACAAACTCGAAAAAAATGGTTTGATTAAGTCATTATGGAAAATGGCTGAAAATGGTCGTCATCGAAAGTATTATGCAATTAACAAAAAGGGACGTAAAGCTTTACAAGACGAAATTCAAAACTGGTTGATGGTTCAAGCTATGCTAAAAGAGCTTTGGGCCGATTTAACACCGGTGCAGTAGGGTATTAAAAATGAATAATTTTTGAGGAGCTTTCAAGGGTGGAAGCTCTTTTTTTATGCATTTTTTTTCAATTACTATTTATAATCCCTATTCAGCAATCAAATGCTTGAAATAATTATTGCGTTTTTCAATTTTTGGCTCAATTACAAACCTGCAATAAGGTTGATT
>JAFGAF010000516.1 GCA_016933815.1 Prolixibacteraceae bacterium | reverse complement strand
TTGTCTAAATCAAGCAGTAAAAGTACTGCTGCTATGCCTAACAAAAACAACAAAGCATAAATGGTTTTCAGAAGTTTCATAAATTAATTGTTTAAAAAACAATTATAAAGATAACAATATTGATAAATTACTGCACACAATAAAGCTAAATGGTTAAACAACATATTTTGATTCGACATTTTGAACTGTTTTTTTTTCTAAATTTAGCCAAAGAGGAAACCTAAAACACAAAAACATGCATATTAAAACTTCCGATCAGGAAAAACTGGTGCTTGGTATAGGCAATTATACCTGTAATTGGGGTGTTCACATTTGTGGATTGTACGAAAACGATAAAGAACGCGATGAGATTATCTTCGGGTTTTTAAATCAAGGATTGAAAGCAGGCGATTTGCAATTTTATTGTCCTGTTGAACGAACTATTGACGAATTTTATCACGATTTTGGCAATGAATGCCCCGAGTGCAAAAACAAAATGCACAATCCCGACCACTTCGTTATTTCATCGGCTAAAGCACTTTATTACCCCGACGGGACCTTCGATCCTTGGCACATGGACGATGCCCTAGGTGATTTCTTTGTAGAATCGCAAAAAGATGGGAAACGCAATGTGAGGGCAACCGCCGAGATGGCTTGGGCATTAGAAGCAATTCCGGGCGTAGAACACTTAATGGCCTACGAAGCCCGTCTTAACTATTTTATTCTTGACAAACCGTGGATCAGTATATGCATGTATAACGTAAACAAATTCAGTGGGGCTACCATTATGAACGTATTACGCACCCATCCTTACACCATTAGTGGCGGGGTAATTACCCAAAATCCCTACTTTATTCACCCTGATAAATGGCTGGCCGAAAATGCTCCGCAATACCTAACAAAAAACAAATAAACGATGCCAAAACTCGAATCGGATCTTTTATTGCTAACCATTAACCTGTCGCAATTAAAAAATCCTCAAAGGATTAAAAAGTTATTCGTTGAGGGAACTATGGCTATTTTGCCTGGGTACACTATGAAATGGCACGAAAGCCAAGCTGCGGTAAATGAAAACCTGTACAGGGTTTGCACCCGTCAAAAAACATACGGCTTTATTGAAACCCAGAGTTCAATTGAACAAAACGAAAAGGTGTATCCGCATTTTCAGAATGCTTTACAACTACTGGGAATAATACTTGAAAACCTCGAACAAAACCTATTGCTGAACAACCAAAAATTACATTTGCAACAATTGGTCGATCAGCAAACCAACGAGTTGATAAGAAGCCACGAAGAATTGAATGAAGCCAACGAGGAACTGGCAAGCACCAACGAAGAACTTATAGAATCGAACCGGTCGCTCATTGAAATAAATAAAAATCTTAACGACGAGATTGAAAAAAGAGAGGTGCTTGAGCAAAAATTAATCAATAGCGATAAGTTTTTTAACCACTCAACCGACCTGTTTTGTATTGCCGGCTTCGATGGATATTTTAAAGTGTTAAACCCTACATGGGAAACAGTGCTTGGTTGGAGCAAGGATGAGTTATTGGCAAGGCCATGGAATGATTTTCTGCATCCCGACGATGTTGTTTCAACCGAAAATATAAAATCCACTATTGTTGATGGTAAGGAAATATATCATTTCGAGAACAGGTATCGATGCAAAAACGGCGATTACAAATGGTTATCGTGGAACTCGTACCCGCATCACGAAGAAAATATCATGTTTGGCGTTGCTCGGGATGTTACAGCAATAACACAGGCCGAAGAAAAACTCAAAGAGAATGAAACAAAATTCCGAAGCATCATCCATTCAAGCCCCAACGGAATATATCTTTATGAA
>JAFGAF010000069.1 GCA_016933815.1 Prolixibacteraceae bacterium | reverse complement strand
TCAAAGTACCGGATAGATAAAAGGCGTGTTTATGTAACCGGCATTAGCATGGGAGGTTTTGGAGCCTGGCATGCGGCCATGGACTACCCCGATAAAATTGCGGCAATTTTACCTTTAGGCGGGGGGTGCAATGATTCAACCAAAATCTGCCGCATAAACAAAATTGCTGTTTGGACTTTTCATGGCACGAATGATGCAGAAATAAATATCGCTGAAACGGAAAGATTGGTAAGCAGGCTAAGCCTTTGCAACGGAAATGTTGAATTTACAAGATTGGAAGGCGTAGGACATACAATACAATACATTTATGAGGATAGGAAAATATACGATTGGCTTTTGAAACAGAATAAATAGACATCAACATGAAACTAAAAACCATTATTGAAAAATTTGTGGATTATTTTAATAATAAGGATATTGAAGGCTTAACTGAATTATATCACGACGATGCTGTTAACCACCAGGTTGCTAACGAACCGGTTATTGGGAAAACTGCAATTCGTAAAATGTTCGGAAATGAATTTACTGCGGCCGAAATGATTTGCATAGTGGAGAATATTTTTGAAGATGGAGAATGGGCTATTCTCGAATGGAGGGACCCTCTTGGGTTAAGAGGATGTGGTTTTTTTCATGTAATTGATGGAAAAATCAAGCTCCAAAGGGGATATTGGGACAAACTTACTTTTTTAAGGCAACACAATCTTCCAATTCCAGAAATATAAAAACTAAAATTTGCACTATGAGATTTCTGGATTCCACCAGCCTGGCAAACACCATCGAGAATGTTTCCGAAGCTTTGTTTTTCGGGTTCGAAATAGCAGAAAATGAAAAGCAAGCCATTGCCGTTTTTTTGGTCAGCCGCCACCACGCACAGGGGGCTTATGGCAATATGTTTGCGCCTACTAACAAGGATTTGAAACGTGATTTTTTGCTATTTACGGGCGAAAAAATCAGATCCAACGCAGGTCGTCGCCATATGATGGGCGAAGAAGCCAGCCGTACATTACACAAACTCGGGCTGAAAAACGAATCTATAGAAACAACTTTGCGCGAATCCGACGAAGGTATTGCTTCGTTGATGAAAAAACACGACAGCCGGTTAGGAACGTATTGTTGCAAAACCTGTTCGTGCAGTCTGTGGTTAAACGTTTCTGCAGGCGGGCTCAATGGCGATACCTGCATACTCAAAACCGGAATGGATTTTTTGAAACAGCACCGCGAAGAAAAAGGCACATGGAAAGGTTTTCCCTATTACTACACTTTGTATGTTTTGAACGAAGTCGGCACTGGATTTGCCATCGATGAAATGCGTTTTGCCGAACAGTCCATCAAAAGGTGGATAAAAAGAAAACCAGACGCTGAAGATAAAATTGCATTGAGACGATTTGCCCTTGGCGAACGCATTTTGGGGCAAATTTAAAGTATATTGTTAATGAGATGGCTCGACCATTGATTTCAAGCATCTCGATTGTTTTGCAGGATTATAAATCAATAAAAAACAGGAAAATGAATCAAATAAATTATACGAAGCAAATTTCAATCATTATCGCCTGGATGATATTGATTGCTAATGACTGTTTCGCCCAGGAAATAAAAATTTCCGGAAATCTTACAGTATTTCAACTTTCGGAGCATTGTTATGTTCACACCCAAAACAATAACAATGGTTTGGTTTACCTAAACAACGGCGAAGCGCTGATTGTTTCAACACCTGATACGGATACCGAAACTCAAAACCTTATTAATTGGGTCCGAGACGAAAAACACGCCCAGATAGTGGCTTACATTATCGATCGCTGGCATCCTGATGCAATGGGCGGGTTAAAAACAGTCCAGAAAAACGGCATAAAAAACTATGCATACGAATTGACGCGCCAAATTGCCGGTAAAAAAGGCTTGCCCGTACCCGAAATTGGTTTTAACCCGAAAAAAACAATTAAAGTCGGCGGCGAAAAAGTTATTTGCCATTACCTAGGCGAGGCGCATACGACTGATGGCATTGTGGTTTGGATACCAAATGATTCGGTTTTATTTGGTGGAAACGAAATCAGAAATGATAATGGTTGGATTGGCAATATAGGCGATGCCAACCTCGACAAATGGTCGGAAACGGTAACGAACATAAAAAAGGAATATGGCTCGGCTAAAATTGTAATTCCTGGCCATGGCATGCACGGAGGTGCAGCATTAATCGACTATACAATTGAACTATACAGAAACGTTCAAAATTCGAAGATTAACCATTCCGACCGTTTGGATTCGAGTTATATATCAAAAAAAGAGATCACTTTAAAAGCAGATTCAATACTTTTTCAGAACGGAATGCAAATACTGAAAAATGCTGTGGTTATAGCACAAGATTCAACAAAGTATGTTCTGGTTGAATCCCCTGAAATTATTTTTTCAACCATTGAAAAAACAATGAATTCCGAAACCGGCAGATTAAGAATCTATGATAAAAAACCTGACGGCGAAATAATAAGAACGGATGTTTTTTTTAAAAATATGACCTGTTACAAGATAGACGATACTGTTGGGTTGGTGGTAATATTGAAAGAAATCATGCTTAAATAAAACAATTAACAAACAAATACTTACGGTTTAACACTGTCTAATCGCACCCTGTATATATTACCCATACCGTTTAAAACACCGTTGGCCAGTGTTTCTAATTCTCCAATCGTTTCAATTCTTTTATCAGCAGGTAACATCTTATCACT
>JAFGAF010000515.1 GCA_016933815.1 Prolixibacteraceae bacterium | reverse complement strand
AGACTAAAAAGCCAAAGAATTAGAATTCGCGACAACATTGAATTTTTAAACATCAAGCGAATAACAAAAGCACCAAGAGGGCCGGCAATTGCTAACGAAATAATTGCTTGTAAAACTAATTTATTCATGGTGTTGATTTTAGGGTAATACGTGACTTATTTCTTAAATCGGCTAATCAAAAAATCGGGCACTTTTTGGAGCGATAATTCTATTTGGTGTGCATTTAATAAAAAAGCCTGATACGGCATGCCATATACAATTGACGACTGTTTGTCTTGCGTAACAGTATAAGCACCGGCTTCTTTCATTTTCAATAATCCGCGCGCACCATCGGCACCCATTCCGGTTAGTATAACACCTGTTGCCCTGTTTTTTGCAACTTTGGCAACAGAATTAAACAGCACATCAACCGAAGGCTTGTGTCGGTTAACAGGTTCGCCATCGGTTACGCTCACCCTAAAGTGGCCAGGGCTACCGGCAAGTTCCATTTGGGTGCCACCGGCTGCAATCAAAACCCGCCCCTGATGAACGCTGTCGCCATCGACTGCCTCTTTCACTTCCATCTCGCTAATTTTATCGAGCCTGTCGGCAAATAGTTTGGTGAAGCCCTTGGGCATGTGTTGGGTAATAACAATACCGGGCATATTTGCAGGTAAGCTACGCAGTATAAATTCAATAGCAGTTGTTCCGCCTGCCGAGGCACCAATGGCAATAATGTCGTTAGTAGGAATAATGGCTTGCACTTTGGGCGAAGCACTTCTGATCATCGACAAATCGATTGTTTGCTTTTGCTTTTGAACCAAGTTCGCTTGAGCAGCCCCCTTAATTTTCTCACAAACGAAAGCATAAAATTCGAACAGGTTTTCGTTCGACTTTAGCTTTTCGGGTTTGTGAATAATGTCAATGGCACCCTTTTGAACAGCATCGAGACAAACTTCTTTGTTTCCTTTGGTTAAACTCGACACAATAATTACCGGAATTGGATGTTGTTTCATTAACTTTTCGAGAAAAGTTAGCCCATCCATTTGAGGCATTTCAATATCGAGCGTAATTACATCGGGCATATTTTTTTCGATAATATCGATTGCCTGAAAGGCATCGTGCGCAGTCGCAATCAAATCGAGTTCAATATCCGATTCCACAGCATTGGCCAAAACGCGCCTGAAAATTACCGAGTCGTCGACCACCAATACTTTTATTCTTTTATTTAAAGCTCCCATTAAGCATCAAAAATTAATGTTTCTTATTTCATCTACTTTCACATAACCGGTCTGAGGGTCGAACAGTATTTTTTTTCCGGTAGTACCTCCAATTTTTTCTTCAATAATGGGGATATGCAATTCTTTTAGTTTCTGTTTAGCAATTTCGATGTTTCGTTGGCCAATGTTAAAGCCTGCACCATCGAGTTTAAGCAAGCTGGCACCGCCAAAAATTTTTGCAACCAAGCGGCGCTTCACTGCTCCCGAAAGTATGGTTTTATCGTGCAATTCGGTTGTTGCAATATCGCCATAACGTACATCGGGCGCACCTTTGTTGTTCCAATTGGGTAGTAAAAAGTGGTTTACCCCTCCAATTTTCGATTGCTCGTCCCAGAGCACAACAGCCACACACGAACCCAAAATAGTAAATACCTTAGTATCGTTCGATACAATAGCCAGTTCGCCCTGTTTCAAATATTTTATCTTATCCAGTCCGTTCAAAATTCTTTTCCTAAACCAACTTTTCTTTCAGTACTTCAAGGGTAAACGGTTTCACCAAATAATCGTCCATTCCCGAGTCGTAACAACGCTTAACACTTTCTTCCGATTCATTGGCCGTTATAGCGATAATTTTAGCCCGGTGACCGCTCTGCTCTTCTAATTGCCTGATTTTTTCGGTTGCCTCGGTACCATCCATTCCAGGCATATAAATGTCCATTAAAATGAAAGGATAATTCAAACTTTTACACGAATCGACCGCCATTTGACCGTTTGAGGCAATATCGTAATCAAAACCAAGACGAGAAATAAACATGCCAAGTACTTTCTGGTTCAAGGGGTTATCTTCGACCAACAATACCTTGCCCGAATGAGCAACCGGATCATCAGCTTTTTTCTTTTCATTTTCGGAAGATTGGACTTCCTTAGCAACAGGTTGCTCAAGTAAATTTTTCATTCTGATCCGAAGTTCGGTTGCATCAAAGGGCAACCTGATAATATCGAAACGGTGATCGAACTTGCGCAATCGTACATCGACTTTTACCTTTGGGCTAAAAACAAAAATAAAGCCCGGGTTATTATATTGCTCGAGTTTTAACAGTGAGTTGGCAAAGTTAAACCCCTGTTTACCATCGTTTCCGCTGTTAACAACAAACAGGTCGAATTGATGTGCAAGGGCACGTAACAGCCCGTTTTCGGTTGTTAACGAAACCGAAACAACAAAACCCTGTTCAAGAAGTTCTTTCTTGATTTCTTCGGCTGCTTGTTGTTGACCTTCAATTAACAGTACCTTCAATTGCTTGTTATCCATTTGCTTATACTATTTTTTTATAAATACTTGGGCTTACCTGTTTAATATCTTTTGAATATTGCGATACTGTTTCGGATAAACCTACGAATAAATATCCTCCAACTTTAATTTTGCTGATGAGTTTTTTAACCACATCGCGTTTTGCCTGATCTTCGAAATATATTAATGTATTCCGACAAAAAATTACATCGAAATAGTTGGGCAAAAACTTATAATGATCGACCAGGTTAATAATTGAAAAGTTGATTTTGTCTTTCAGTATTTTATTAACGGCAAAAGTATTATTGTTTCCTTCGGAGGGCACAGGCGTAAAATATCGTTTCACCAATGCCTGATCGACATCTTTTAAAGTTTGTTCGTTATAAATTCCGGTTATGGCCTTGCTTAAAATTCCGTTGCTAACATCCGAAGCTGCAATCGAAAAATCGAAACCGGCATGTGTTAGCTGGTATTGATTGAGCAACATGGCCATTGTGTATGGCTCCTCGCCACTTGAACAGCCTGCACTCCAAATTTTAAAAAAATGATTGTTTTGCTGGCTAAACTCGGGCATAACAACATCCATAAGAAAATTGTATTGCTCGGGTTCTCTGAAAAAATCGGTTTTATGGGTAGTAAGCTCGTCAATCATGCATTGCAGTTCGCCGGTTCGTTTACCTTCGGCCGACAATGCAAAACGAACATAATCGGGGAAATTGTATATGCCCGAAGCCCTTAGCCTTTTAATTAACCTCGAATTAACCATCACAATTTTAATGGGGCTTAGCTTAACGCCTAAATTATTCAGCATAAAATCCTGAATAAGCTTAAATTCAGGCTCTTCTAATTTTTGGCTGTAAATGTTTTGTGCTTCGGCTAAACTCATATAATTGTGCTCTCCCCTGTTTTATTTAAAATTTGCATATAACATTTAAAATTAAGCTTCAAGATCGAAGTTTTCGGCCCTTAATTCAATTATTTCGTCAACCGAGAAAATTTTATCGGCATTGAGCAAAAGCACAAATTGATCGTTCACTTTAAGCACACCATTCAAAAACTCTGTTTTGTTTTGTTTGCCCACACTTGGCAGGTTTTTAATTTCTGCAGTGTTGTACTTAATCACTTCTTTAACATTATCGACCATAGCACCAAGCTTAATGGTTTCGCCTTCGTTGTTAATCGTAATCACCAAAACGCAGGTCGAAGATGTGATTATTGATTTTTCCATGCCGAACTTAATACGAGTATCGACCAAAGGAATAACTTCTCCCCTTAAGTTGAAAACGCCCAACATGTATTCGGGTGCCTTTGGCACTTCGGTTACCGGTTGGTATTCCAATATTTTCTCAACATGTTCTACATCAAGTGCAAAATTTTCTTTATCGAGAGAAAAAGTGAGATAAGTTTGAAAAACCTCTTCCATATTGTTTATTTTTTATTTTTTTGAAAATACTGTTACAATTTTGTTTACATCGAGCACCAGGGCTACCGAGCCATCCCCCAAAATAGTTCCACCGGCAAAGAAATCTTGTTTTTTATAATGTTTGCCCAATGGTTTGAGTACTGTTTGGTTTTCGCCCACCACCGAATCGACTATAAGCGCTACTTTTTCGTTTTCGTAATTTACCAATACAATTTCCCTTCGGTCGGGGTTTTGTCCGCCAATTTCAAACTCAGCCCTTAAATCGAAAAACGGTATTTGCTCACCGTTAATGGTCATTACCTGATTAAGCACCGAGTCTTGTACCAACTGAGTTAACGACTCTATTCTGTCAACTTGAATAAGCGGTATGATAAAGTCGCGTTGATCGATTTTAACCTGCAAACCATCAATAATTGAAAGGGTGAGCGGCAACTTAATTGTAAAAGTTGTGCCAACACCAAACTCGGTACTGATATCGATAGATCCACGTATATCTGAAATATTTCGTTTTACCACATCGAGGCCAACACCACGACCGGAAACGTTAGAGATTGTTTTCGCGGAACTAAAGCCGGGTAAAAATACCAAATTAATCAAATCGGTATCGGTAACCTGTTGGTCAACACCAATTAACTTACGCTCGATACCAATTTCCTTTATACGCTTCAGATCGAGGCCACGCCCGTCGTCGCTTATTTTGATAATTACATTGTTGCTTTGATGGAATATTTTCATCAAAATAGTTCCGACTTCGGGTTTTCCGGCACTTTTGCGGTCGCTTGGCCCTTCGAGGCCATGATCGACACAGTTGCGCAAAATATGCATAATTGGATCAGAAAGTTGTTCGATTATTTTTTTATCGAGCACGGTATCTTCACCTTCGGTAACAAAATCTACTTTTTTCTTCAACTGTTCCGACAAGTCGTGCACCAAACGTTTGTAACGGGTAATGGTAACACCAAATGGCACAAGCGAAATATTGAAAGCATTGTCGCGCAATTGTTTCGAAAAGGTTCCATATTTTTCGGCAACATTTTTAAGATCTTCGTTGTTCGACTCCTCGGCCAACAGATTCAGTCGGGCTTGCAAAGTAACCATTTCGCTTACCAAATTCATCAACTGGTCAACTTTATCGGTCGATACCCTTATACTACTTATTGACAAACCTTTTGACTGTGAATCGTCGCCATTTTTCTCCTGCTTATCGGCTTTATCACTATTTGTTTCTTTTTGAGTTTCAATAGCCAATACTTGTTTGTAATTTTCAGCTATGCTAACAAAATCATCAATACCGAGCCCAAAAACCTTATCGCTTAAATTTTTGATTTCGTTGTAAGCATTTTCGATACTCAATAAATTACCTTCAGCAATTACGTTTACCAATAAATCGATTTCATCGCTTACCATTGCAAAAATATTGCTTATGGCATATTCGCCTTCGTTTGTTGCTATCACTATGCGCCAACGAGCACTTTTATTGCTTTTCTCAATATTATCAAGCTCAGTTTTGCCACTGCTCTCGGAAAAAAACAAGCCTTTACCCAGCATCGATAATTCTTCGATTAAAAAACGCGGGTGGCTTACATTTTTTATTGTTTTAACTTTTGGCGACACATCAACCAGATAGGTATAAGTGTTTTTGTCGGAAATTTGCAGAACACTGGTTTCGTTTTGAATATCGGTACCTGCAAGGTCAACTTCAAACAGATCAATCCTGCGGCACAAATTGGCAAACCTGATCTTATCGGTATCATTCAATTTTTCGTCGCTGGCCAACAATGTTTTCAGCATATCTATGGTATCGAGCGAAATATCCTTTAGTTCGTTGGTAAAAATCATTGAACCTGCCCTTACCTTGTCGTATATATCTTCGAGATTGTGAGTAACTTCAAGTACTTTTTCGAAACCGAGCATTCCTCCGCTACCTTTTATGGTATGCACACTTCGGAAAATATGGTCGATAGTTTCAACATCGACCGAATCGACTTCGAGCGATAATAAAATATCTTCCAATTCATTTATCAAATCGCGTGTTTCTTCAACGAAACTCACCCTTAATTGGTCAATCGAATCTGCCATTTTATATATTTTTTGTTCCTCGTAAAAGGACTTTTACTTCAGTTTTGTTTTGTCTAGAATTAATACACAAAAATGCAGAAAAAAGATTTAACAATTTGATTAATTGCCAAAGAAATCAGAAAAAACTCCCCTTTTCTCCCACTTTTATAATATTGCTTTAATTGGGTGTTAATATAGCAGAATTTTATCAAACAGAAAATAGTTTTATACGAAGTAAAAATTTTTTAGGGCCAATTTCTTAATATATTTGCCACAATTTATGGAACACAGTAATTTTTTAAATCGATTCAGCAACAGCACCCGGCATGCTGCTTTATGTGAATTTATTGCTTCGGATACAGCAAAAAACATTCATTTAAAAGGACTTAGCGGCTCGGCAACTGCAATGGCATTTGCGGCAGCTTTCAACAATAATCAGTCGGTTTTTGTAGTATTGAACGACCGCGAAGAAGCTGCTTATTTTTTCGACGATATTTCGCTGTTTCATCCTCAGGAACAAGTATTGTTTTTCCCTTCGTCGTTTAAAAGGCAAACCAAGTACGGAAAAATTTCGCAGGAAAACATTCTTCAACGTACCGAGGTGCTCAACCGAATCAATCAACAAAGCAAGTGCATTGTAATAAGTTATCCCGAAGCCCTAGCCGAAAAAGTTGTTCCAGTTAACATACTAAAAAACAACACTTTTCAAATAAATATTGGCGATAAGCTCAGCATTGAATTCATAAACGATGTTTTGCATGAATATGGTTTTGAGCGCACCGATTTTGTTTTCGAACCCGGGCACTATTCGGTTCGAGGAAGCATTATCGATATTTTTTCGTTTGCTCACGAAGAGCCTTTCCGCATCGATTTTTTTGGCGACGAAGTTGAAACCATTCGCAGTTTCGATATTGAATCGCAACTTTCGACAAAAAAATTTGATTCAATATCGGTGGTTCCCAATCTGCAAACCGGGCTAACCAATGAACAACGTGTTGGTTTATTCGATTTTATACCCAATTCTTATTTGCTTGCTTTTAACGACCTAAGTTTCACAATCGACCAAATAGACAAAGCATTCATCGACTTAACCAATCAGGAAAACAACGATCAACCTTTCGATGAAAACATGCTTTGTAAAGGCCCTGAATTTAAAAATCATCTGTCAAAATTCAAGTGCATCGAATTTGGTAATCAAACAACGCTAAGTAATGCCACAATAATTGAATTCAATACAGCCCCTCAGCCCCAATTCAACAAAAATTTCGATTTGGTAGCCAAAAACTTACGCGAAAACACCCAAAACGATTACCACAACTTCATATTATCGAACAATCAGCAACAAATTGAAAGGCTTGAAGCAATTTTTAGCGATAAAGAGTTAAACGTTCAGTTTACCCCAATGCCTTTTACCCTTCATCAAGGTTTTACCGACCGCGATTTAAAGATTGCTGTTTATACCGATCACCAAATTTTTGAACGCTACCATCGCTACCGCCTGCAAACGACAAATAAATCGAAAGAAAGCATTACGCTAAAAGAATTAAATAAGCTTCATGCAGGCGACTATGTGGTTCACATCGACCATGGTATTGGCAAATTTGCAGGTTTGGTAAAAACCGAAATCAACGGCAAAATACAAGAAGCTATCCGGCTGGTTTACAAAGATAACGACTCGTTACTGGTCAGCATTCATTCCCTACACCGCATTTCGAAATACAAAGGCAAAGAAGGCAGTGAGCCCAACCTGAACAAATTAGGTACCGGGGCTTGGCAAAAAATGAAAAGCAAAGCCAAAAGTAAGGTTAAGGACATAGCCAAAGAACTGATTGCCCTTTATGCCGAACGCCTTAAAGAAAAGGGCTTTGCCTTTTCGCACGACACCTACCTGCAACAAGAACTGGAAGCTTCGTTTATGTACGAAGATACGCCCGACCAATACAAAGCCACTAAAGCTGTTAAACACGACATGGAAAAGCTGATGCCCATGGATAGGTTAGTTTGCGGCGATGTAGGCTTTGGAAAAACCGAAGTTGCCATAAGGGCTGCTTTTAAAGCTGTTGCCGATAGTAAGCAGGTGGCCGTTTTAGTACCAACAACCATATTGGCGTTCCAACATTTTAAAACCTTTAGCGAAAGGTTAAAAGATTTTCCTGCAAAAATTGGTTACGTTAGCCGACTGCGTAAAAGCAACGAGATAAAAGAAACACTAGCTCAACTTAAATCGGGCGAAATTGACATTGTTATCGGCACCCACCGCTTGGTAGGCAAAGATGTGAAATTTAAAGACCTTGGTTTGCTAATTGTCGACGAAGAACAAAAATTTGGCGTTTCGGTAAAAGAAAAGCTTAAACAATTCAAAATCAATGTCGATACATTAACGCTAACAGCAACCCCCATTCCACGCACTTTGCAGTTTTCGTTAATGGGAGCGCGCGACCTTTCGGTAATACAAACCCCGCCACCTAACCGCTACCCCATTGTTACCGAATTGCACGGTTTTAACGAAAATGTTATTCGCGAAGCCATTGAATACGAAATTGACCGCGGCGGACAAGTTTTTTTCATACACAACAGGGTTCAGAACATTTACGAGGTAAGCGATTTTATTCGGAAAATTTGCCCCAAAGCACGTATAACAGTCGGTCACGGACAAATGGACGGCCCTGTGCTCGAAAAAACAATGCTCGATTTTATTGAGGGAAAATTCGATATACTTATTGCTACAACCATTATCGAAAGTGGCCTCGACATTCCCAATGCCAATACAATAATAATAAACAACGCTCAAAATTTCGGGTTAAGCGACCTGCACCAGCTTCGAGGCCGAGTGGGACGTTCGAACAAGAAAGCATTTTGCTACTTACTGGCTCCACCGCTTAGCACCCTTTCGGGCGAAGCTCGTCGAAGGCTTAAGGCCATTGAAGAATTTTCGGAACTGGGCAGCGGTTTCAACATTGCCATGCGCGACCTCGACATACGTGGTGCCGGAAACTTACTTGGAGCCGAACAAAGTGGTTTTATCGCCGATATAGGCTACGAAACCTATCACCGCATTTTGAACGAAGCTGTTGAAGAACTGAAACACGAAGAATTTAAAGATTTATTTGAGCAACAGGAAAAAGAAACAAGCGGAAATGCTTTTATGCAATTGAAATACTTGACCGATTGCAACATCGAAACCGACATGGAAATGCGTTTCCCCGAAAGCTACATCAACAGTACTTCGGAACGTATGTCGCTTTACCGCGAGCTCGATAATATTGAAGATGAAGAAAACTTGCAAAAATTTGCATCAAGTCTCATCGACAGGTTTGGACCAGTACCCGATCAAGCAACCGAACTGATTGCAGTTGTAAGGTTGCGCTGGATTGCCATACAACTGGGCATTGAACGTATTGTGATGAAAGCCGGCAAAATGACCTGCTATTTCATTGCCGACCAAAATTCGCACTTTTACCAATCGGCTACGTTTACTTCAATATTAAATTGGGTGCAAAACAACCACAAAAAATGCAAAATTACTGAGCAGAAAAACAAACTCAGCATGGGTTTTGAAAAGGTCACCAAAGTTGAAAAAGCAATTTTATTGCTCTCCGAAATACTGGAAAATTGATAATATCAGGTTCGGTTTTGCATTAAATACTTAAGCAACAATGCTTTTTTTTGCTGCAAAATGTTTATGTTTGGCATCGACTATTTTTGTTGATTAATACCTAATTATTACCATGAGAAAATATATTTATCCTGCACTATTTTTATTGAGCATTTTAAATTTTCCATCGAGCCTTTTTGCACAAACCAATCTAAACATTTGGAATACTCAAAATGAACCGGCAATAGATAGCAACATCGATGTTCTTTGGAACGAATTCGATGCAATAAAACTAAACAATTGGTTAAGTGGTTCGCCTGTCGACCCCGACGACCTTTCGGCATATTTTAAAGCAATATGGGACAACGAAAACCTTTACGTTTTAGTTGATGTTACCGACGATGCCTTGATAAACGACTCACCCGATTTTTGGCAAGACGATGCCATTGAAATCTACCTCGATATTGACAACAACAAACTAAGCAGTTACGGCGCCAACGATTATCAATACAATTTTAGTTGGAACGACCTGAATATTAGCGGCAACGGCCCCACCAACAACGTTAATTTCTCATTAAAAAACACGGCAAACGGATACTTGCTCGAGGTAAAATTCCCGTGGAATACTTTAGGGCTTAGCAAGCCCGAACAAGATGTATTGCTGGGTATTGATGTACACGTTCACGACGACGACAATGGGCAGGATCGCGACAACAAAATTTGCTGGTTTGCTACTATTGATCAATCGTACCAAAACCCCTCGTTGTTTGCAACAGCAATTTTAAAAGGAAAATTCATAGTACAACCAACTGCTCCTAAACCTGTAATATCGGTCAATCATGGTTTTTTCGAAAAACCTTTCGATGTAACATTATCATCGTCGATACCGGGCATGAATATTTACTACACTTTAGATGGAAGTGACCCTGCAAAATCGGCAACAGCAAGCTCGGCACCTGCGCCGCTAAAAATCCGAATCGACCCCGAGGACAAAAACAACCGAGGCATTACACCAGCCGTTACCCTTAGGGCAGCAGCACACAAAGATGGGTACGAGTTTAGTCAGGCAGCTACACAAACCTATATTTTTATTAACAAAATTGACCTGCAAACCGAAATGCCCGGGCACGACTGGCCCGAATACAATGTTAACGACCAAGCTATCGATTTGCTGATTGACGAGAGAGTTCTTAACGACTCACGTTATAAAGACCATATAAACAATGCATTAACACAAATCCCATCCATATCGATTGTTACCGATAATGCCAACCTTTTCGATTCCCAAAAAGGAATTTATGTAAATGCCATGCAAGACGGTTACGAATGGGAACGACCCGCCTCCATCGAACTCATCAACCCCGACGGATCGAAAGGTTTTCATATTAACGCAGGCCTCAGAATACGCGGTGGTTACAGTCGTAATGGCTGGTTCCGTAAACATGCTTTCCGTTTGTTTTTCAGAAGCGAATACGGAGAAGGAAAACTTGACTACCCTCTTTTTGACGACGAAGGTGTTGAAAGCTTCGATAAAATCGACCTTCGTTGTTCTCAAAACTACTCATGGAGCAAAGGAGGCGAAGAAGCACCATTTGCTACTTACAACCGCGATGTATTTTCGCGCGACATACAAGCTCAAATGAACCAGCCTTACACGCGTAGCCGTTATTATCACTTGTACCTCAATGGCCTTTATTGGGGGCTTTACCAAACACAAGAACGATCGGAAGCACGTTATGCCGAATCGTATTTAGGCAACGACAAAGAAATGTACGATGTTGTAAAAAAAGGCGATTCGGGAATTGAAGCCACCGATGGAAATCTCGATGCATGGAACGAAATATGGACCATTACCCAAAAAGGATACTCAAGCATGAGTAATTATTACGCTTTAGAGGGTTTAAACAGTTCAGGGCAGCGCGACCTTTCGAAAAAAGTTTTGGTCGATATCGATAACCTAATCGATTACATGAATATCATTTTTTATACAGGCAATTTCGATGCTCCTGTTTCGGCTTGGGGCAACAACAAATCGCCAAATAACTTTTATGCAATATACGACCGGCAAGGGACCGAAGGGTTCAAGTTTTTTGCTCACGACAACGAGCATTCTTTGCTAATCGATCCTATTGGCCCCGGAAATGGCATTCTCGAAAACCGTGTAAACATTGGCAACATTGATGGTAGCAACCGAATGTCAGTTACCTCATTCAGCAATTTCCAACCCCAATGGTTGCACCACCGCCTTTGTGCCAACGATGAATACCGCGTGCGTTTTGCCGACAGAGCCTATCGTTATTTTTTCAACAACGGAATACTGAGCCCCCAAAATACTGCAAATGTATTTCACAAACGCACATTGGAATACGACATGGCCATTATTGGTGAATCGGCCCGTTGGGGCGATGTCGATTGGCGACTATATACCAAAGATGATAATTGGATACCTATGGTCAATACCATATTGAACCAATATTTTCCGTACCGAACCGATATAGTAATAGAGCAACTAAGGGAAGAAAATTTGCTACCCAATATTGCTCCCCCCGAAATAAGGCAAAACAATCAGCAAATCGATACCGAATCAATAACAGTAGCATCGGGACAAAGCATTGACCTTAGAAACCCCAACCCGGATGGCGCGCTGTTTTTCACAACCAACGGAAGCGACCCGCGAATGATTGGCGGTGGCATTTCCGAATCGGCAGTTAATGGTGAAAACCTTTACTCACTAAACATTTACCAATCGTCGATTATAAAAGCACGAATTTACGACGGACAGGAATGGAGCTCAATTTCTACTGTTAAAGTTAATGTTGATGAACAAACCGAAGGCATCATTATTTCTGAGATCAATTACAATCCCCTCCCGGGCGATGGCTTTGCAGCTTCACAATTCGAATTTATCGAACTTAAAAATATTGGAAACAAAGCAATTACGCTAACCAACTGCGCTTTTACCGAAGGCATTCATTATGCTTTCAATACCGAAACCATTCTCGAACCCGGTGCTTATCTGGTTCTTGCTTCGCAACCCATAACCTTTGCAATGCGTTACGGTTTCGACCCCCACGGGCAATACACCGGACAACTCGATAATTCGGGCGAAAAAATAACGTTAACGGGCGCTACCGGCCAAACCATTATCTCGCTCAAATACAACGACAAAGCACCATGGCCGGCCAGCACCGATGGTTTAGGATTTTCAATAATTGTAAAAACCGAAAATGCAGCAAACGACTGGAACGATGGAAACAATTGGACGGCATCGTCGATTATTAATGGTACCCCGGGTGCCGAAGATCAGGGGATTGATATACCAGCCATAAAAGTAAACGAGATTTTGGCCAGCACCGACAGGCCTCAGGTTGATGCAATTGAATTGTACAACCCCAACACTACTGCTGTCGATATCGGGCATTGGTTTTTATCCGATAACCGTTCAATTCCTAAAAAATGGCAAATCCCGGCAGGAACAAGAATTCCTGCAAAAGGCTATATGGTTTTCTACGAAGGCTATTTTGCCGATACCAGCAAATTGTATCGTGCCGAACACTTTGGAAGCGCATTCTCGTTAAGCGCCCACGGCGAAGAAGCTTACATCTTTTCGGGAAATGGCAATGGGCAGCTCACCGGTTATGCCCATGGTTTTGAATTCGACGACAGTGAAAACGGTGTTTCAATGGGACAACACCTTATTTCAACCGGCGACATTCACGAAGTACCGCTGGCCTCACTTACTTTAGGTCAAGCAAACAGTGCTCCAAAGGTGGGGCCGCTCACAATTAACCAAATCATGTACCACCCCATCGATAATCACTTTGAATATCTGCAACTTACAAACATCTCCAACAAAACAATTCAACTTTACGATGACAGCTTGGCGCGGGCCTGGCGCATTTCGGGAGTCGATTTTAATTTTGCCCCGGGAACAACGCTTGCTGCAGGCCAATCGATTTATTTAATTGAACCAGCCATTAACAGCGAAGACTTCAGGCTAATGAAAGGCATTGATGAATCGGTACAAATTTTCAACTTTGCCGGCAAACTGGATAACTCTGGTGAACGTTTGGAAATCAAAAAACCGGCACCATCGTATTACAACGACAATGATTCATTGATAATTCCTTACATTGTTACCGAAGCAGTCAGGTTCAACGATAAAAGCCCATGGCCCGAAGCCGATGGCAATGGCAATGTATTACAAAGAATTGATATAAATGCATATGCAAACGACCCAGCCAACTGGATAGCCGTACCTGCAGGCATTTCAATCGAAAACTACATTTTATCAAACGCAACTATTGGAGTGCCTTTCAATCATCAATTTGATGTTAGCGGAGGAATTGCGCCTTTTATTTGGAATATCGAAAATGGTTTACTACCTGAAGGGCTAAGCCTAAATGGCTCTAATGGTACAATATATGGAACCCCAACAGAATCGGGATCATTTAATTTCAAACTTGCAGTAAGCGATCAAACAGGTATTTCGGCTCAAACAACTTTTAATATTGAAGTTTTTGAAAACACTCAGGCAGTAGCTCTTAACGACACTGTTAAAACCTACGAAAATTTCAATATCAACATCGATATTTTAAACAACGATATCGACAACGATAATGAACGTAGCCATTGGGGCATTGAAATTACCCAAACACCTGCAAACGGAACCATTATTATAAACAACAATCAAACAGCAACATACCTGCCCAACAATGGGTTTACCGGCAACGACAGTTTCACCTATCAAATTACCGATTACAGTAATCAATCGGAAGCTACAGTGTTTATTGAAGTTGCTCCGTACATGTTTACATCAATAATCGAAAACAGCGTACGTGAAGCCAACGACGATGCCGAAGAAAACATCAACAGTAAGCAAATATGGACCAACAGCACCGACCTCGAACTTACCTACGACCCAAATCCGGGTGGTGAACAAATTGTAGGAATCAGGTTTCAAAACATTCAAATTGCACAAGGGTTAAGCATTACAAAGGCATACCTGCGCTTTACCACCGACGAAAGCAGCAGCGACCATACCAATTTGAATATTTTTGCCGAAAACAGCACTAATGCAATGAGTTTCGACAATAATAACCTGATAAGCACACGACAATTAAGCAACAGCAGTGTTAACTGGCAACCCGAAGCATGGCTTACTCCAAACGAATCGTCGATAAAACAGCAAACACCCGACATAAGCGAACTGGTACAGCAAGTTGTTGACCAAAGCGGATGGAAACAAGGCAATTCAATGGCTTTTGTAATAAAAGGAAGCGGAAGCCGTGTGGCCCATGCATACGATGGTAGCCCTGCCGATGCACCCAAACTATATATCGAATACGGAACGGCAAGTGGCGAAAGCACTACTCCTGTTGCTCAAGTATCGGCACCCGAACAATTCATAATTCACAACCCGATATCACTTAACGGAACATCGAGCTACTCGGCCGACGGCAGGCCATTGAACTTCCTTTGGACAATGATTTCGAAACCACAAAACAGTCAAAGCAATTTTACCAACCCCTACTCCGCTCAACCAAGTTTTACACCCGATATGTTTGGCGAATATCGAATTTCGCTAAGTGTTAATAACGGTGTAAAAAATAGCGAGGCGGTTGAATTAATAATTAACATTGGCAACATAGCACCAATTGCCAACGCAGGTAACGACCAATCAGTATTGGTTGGCGACATCATTTCGCTTAACGGGAACCGCTCATACGACCCCGAAGGAAACAGTTTAAGCTACAACTGGCGAATTATTTCGGCTCCTCAGGGCAGCGAAGCTTTAATTATCAATCAAAATCACCAGCAAACAACATTAACAGCAAATACCGAAGGTGTTTACCTTGTTGAACTTGTTGTTTCGGATGGCGAATTAACAAGCATAAGCGATACTGT
>JAFGAF010000514.1 GCA_016933815.1 Prolixibacteraceae bacterium | reverse complement strand
TTAAAAGTAAATTTTATATTGAGTTCGGTTTCAGGCATTGGTATTTATCGCAACTGGAACGATGTTGGCCCTACCATGCCCGAAGTTTACGAAAACTTATATCTCGATTTAAACAGCAATAAAAAGCGTGATTTTTCGAAACATTCGCCAAATATTGTGAGTATTGCTTTAGGTACAAACGATTTCTCGGACGGCGACGGCATAAATGAACGCCTACCTTTTGATGAAGAACGTTTCACACAAACCTATATCAATTTTATTGAAAACATTTTGAGCCATTACCCGCAAACACAAATTGCATTGCTCTCCAGCCCTATGATTTCGGGCGAAAAAAATCAAACCTTTCTCAGTTGTTTAAATAAAGTAAAAACACATTTCGAAGGAATTGCAGCCAAACCAGTAGTTATATTCGAATTCAACAACATAACACCACATGGGTGCGATTTCCACCCCGATATTAACGATCACATGATGATGGCAGAACAGCTGTATTCTTTTTACTTAAACTTACTGACAAACAATTAGATAAAGAAAAACTACCAGAGGGTTATTTACAATTCTTTAAGAACCAAAACAACAGTATAAATCAAATAAAATGCAAATAGAAGCCCGGCTTCCCAACGGTCGAGCTTCTTTCTTTTTCCGGTAAGCATGGCAGCAAACAGAAAAACGGTACCACCAATCAGAATAAAAAGGTCGGTATTAAAATTTGGATTATAATCGATTGGACGTATAATCCCGCTTAACGACAAAATCAGTAAAACATTAAAAACATTTGAACCAATAACGTTGCCAATGGCAATATCGCTGTTCTTTTTCAATGCAGCAACAACCGAGGTTAACAGTTCGGGAAGCGAAGTGCCCGCTGCAACAATGGTTAAACCAATAATTTTTTCACTAACCCCCAATTCACTTGCAATGTTAACACTGTTCGTTACAACCAATTGTCCACCAACGATTAATCCGGCCAAACCAATTATAACCAAGCCCCATATTTTTAAATTAGATTTCTCAACAACTTCGGTTTTTAAAGTTGAATCGTTTTTCATTTGCAAAAAAACATAGTACAAGAAAAGAAAGAACAATGCAAGTAAAATAAGCCCGTCGATTCGGCTCAATGTTCCAACTCCGGCAAAAATAAAATCGTTTACAAAAAACAATAATATGCAGGCAACGAACAATGAAATAGGAATTTCTTTCCATGCAGTTGACGATTGAACGGAAATTGGATAGATTAAACCCGAAAGTCCAAGAATAATAAAAAGATTAAAATTATTGCTGCCAATTATGTTGCCAAAAACAATGTCGGAATACCCCTTGGCCGATCCAATAAGGTTTACAACCATCTCGGGCGCCGATGTGCCGAATGCAACAATGGTTAAACCAATGGCCAAATCGGAAACTTTGTATTTTTTTGCTAAAGCCGAAGCTCCGTCAACAAGCCAGTTTGCGCCAAAAATAAGACATGCAAAGCCAATTATTACCAAAAAAGATGGAAGTATCATATCCAATAAATTTTTGAGCAAATGTAATTTATAGGAAGAATATTTATAACATTATCATTAAATATTTCAAACTTCAGCTAAAGCATCAATTCCCTCTTTATAGCTCGGAAAAAATGGTTGCCACAACAGTTCATTCTTTATGAATGAATTTGTTACTTTTGAGTTCATTGTTAAGGTGTTGTAAATATGTTTCCCAATAACCAACCTTAAAATCAGTTTCGGAATTGTAATTACTTTTTTAACCTTAAATTTTTCGGCCAGGTACAACATAAAATCTTTAACACTTACATTTTCATTATCGCACACAATAAACCGTTTACCTATCGGGAGTTTTTCAATTGCCAATACATAAGCCGATGCGCAATCGTCGACATGAATTCGGGGCAGATAATTTTTGCCGTTGCCTAAAATAACCACCCTGCCCTTTTGAGCCATATTAATCATTTTCAGAAACATACCACCGTTTCCATATATTTGTCCCGGAAGCATTTCAATTAAAGGTATCGAATTATTCTTTTTGATATCGGTAACAATTTCATCGTAACATTTTCCGAGTGCAGCCATCCCTTTTCGAGCCAAAGGCCAATGCTCATCAGCTATTTCGTTGCGAACAGTTTCGAAACTTGCCCCCGATGTTAGAACCAACGGACACGAAAGTTTTTTGGCCAAATTCACTGTATTTTCGAAATATGTACGTGTTAATAACTGTAGTTGACGAAATTTTTTGGCTGAAATACGTCCGGGTTTAAACGGAATCATTGCGGTATAAACAATTACATCGAATTTTTCAGTAAAAGTGAGCTCATTTAAAGTTAAAATGTCACCTTTAATAAAATTGACTTTCGAGTTATCAAAAATCATTTTTCGATCGGGATTGCGGCTTATAACAGTAACCCGATGATCACGATCAATTAATTTATCAACAATATGTGATCCTAAAAATCCTGTTCCACCAATCATTAATACGTTCATAACAATATGTTTTAAATCCACTCAATTTGTGTGCGCACCATTTCAGCCGAATCGCTTTGGCGAACAATATTATTCAAAAAGTACAATTGGCTAAGTTGCTGTTGTTGAACAAACAATAAATCGCCCGGCAAAGCTTCTTTCAAAAAATTAATTTCGAATTTTTTTATTTGGTGGCCGAGCAAAAAGTTATAGCCATAGCTATTAATAATGCGGTCGATATAACTCACATTATTCATGTGCTTGTTCATGTCAGTTTCGGTAAACAAAACCTCCAAAGCTTCAAATTCCACTTGGTTTTCGAGGTTAGGCAATTTAGCCAGGTTCGATTCGAACAAACGTTCGCTGTTGATCGGGAAATCGCGCATAAACTCATCGGCTTTAATGAGTCTGCGGGTTTCGCTGTTGACCATTAACCACGAACTAATTGCTTTAATTACTTGCAATCCGTTTTGATCAATTACCTCAAAATGTCGAATGGCCAACAAACCATCGAGCCCATTCGACCAAGTTCGGATTACAATTTGCTCATGCCATTGAGGAAAACGCTCAATTTCGATTCTCAATCTCGAAAGCACCCAAAACATTTTATTTTTTTGCAAAAGCTCCCAACCAACACCACATGCAACCGTATGGTTACCTGCAACATCCTGAAAAAAGCTACATAATTTTGGCAAGGTAAGTTGTCGGTTTACATCGCAATGGTACGACCTTATTGTTATTGTTTCTTCGTAAATTTTGGGGGCGTTCGAAAATATCTTGTAAACAGTCATAAATAATATATATTTGTAGCAAATTTAAACCTTTTTATAATGACACCTAAAAAAATCCTTTATTTAATGCTGTTTGTAGTGGCTACTATACATTTTAGCACATCGCCAATACAAGCCCAAACCGAGGTTCCCAATCAGAAATCAAACAAAAAAGTTGATTTTCAACCTTCGCTAAGTACTTCAATTTTTCACTTCAGCGATTTTGCAACTTCACCATTAAATTATTTAGGTTTTGGAGGTAGTGGAGCAGCCAACTGGAAATGGCAAACTCAAAGTAGGCAACATTTTATGGGTATCGATTTTTTTAGCGGAATGGCCATAGCCAATGCTCCGCTCAGCTCGTATTTTCAGCCCAACAACTCATCAACAGTAACCAGCTTTACTTTTTCCGATCAGCATTTGTTCCCGATTTTAAAACCTAAACTACCCAACTTTTTGAATTTAAGCGTAGGAGGCAAAATAATATCCACATCGTTTTTTAGGAGTAATTCGAGTTTTCAGAACAACGGCACCGGTTTCGAAAGCCTTTTGAACCTTATGCTATCGGGTAAAGCTACTGTTGATATTTCGCGCAAAGAAGCATGGACTCTCGACTTGTTCCTGTTCGAAAAAACCTTCAAACCAAAAGAAAGATACCTTTCGTTCGGTTTCGATGCCGGATTGTTGAACATGAATTTACGCCCAAGTTATTCATATTTAAGCATGTTAGAATTCAACGGTTCCGAAACCAGTCCAATTTCACTTTTATTGGGCGATCATAGCTGGAGCCTAAACGGTTGGCGCATGAACACATGTTTTGAGTACACCCGATACCGCAAAAACGGAAATGGATATAAATGGGCTTATTTATGGGATGCAGCATATGTGCCCGGTAAATTCGAAAATTTCCAAATTGCTACTCACAGCCTACGCTATACCCTAATTGTAAACTTAAAATAAACAAAGCCATGATTAATAAGATGATCAAAAAAAACACAACCAAAATACTGATATTCAGCACTATTATATTACTAACCACATCATGTGAACTGGTAATGTTCGACAGGGCCAATCCAAGTACCGATCCGTATGAGAACTTCAACTACTTGTGGAACGAAATTGATAAAAAATACAGCTATTTTGAATATAAAGACCTTGATTGGGATGCTGTTAAAAGTAAATACGAAGTACAATTACGCGACAGCATGAGCGACGAAGAACTGTTTGATGTACTTGCAAACATGATGATTGAACTACGCGACGACCACTCAAACCTGATTGCACCCTTCAATATTTCGCGCTATAATTTGCCTATGAAAAAACCGGCCAATTTCAATATGCGAACCATAAAAGAATTTTACCTACCCAACGGCAGATCAACAGGTGCGTTTTTTCACGACTTTTTGCCCGGCGGGGATTTAGCCTATATTCGTTACAGCAGTTTTTCGAACCCTATAAGCAATCAACAACTCGACCACATTATTAACAGATACAGCAACACCAAAGGTTTGATTATTGATTTAAGGGAAAACGGCGGAGGATCAATTAATAATGTACCAATGATACTCGAGCGTTTTGTGCACGAGAAAACACAGGTAGGCTACTTTATTAACCGAAACGGCGAAGGCCATAGCGATTTTAGCGAACCATACAATTTCTATTTAAACAGTTACGACAGCATTAGGTACATGCAACCTGTAGCTGTTTTAACCGACAGGGGGTCGTACAGTGCAACTACAATGTTTTCGTTGGCTACCAAAGCGTTGGATAACATCATTCTTGTTGGTGATACCACTGGTGGTGGTGGTGGGTTACCCAATGGAGGTGAGCTGCCTAACGGTTGGAATTATCGTTTCAGCATTACCCAACTGCTCGATATGAACAAACAAAACTTCGCCGAAGCCGGTGTTCCGCCCGATGTTACAGCGTCGTACGACTGGAACGACCTTACCAAAGATGAAATTTTGGAAAAAGCCATGGAGGAACTGAGGAAATAACTATTTGACCTCCTCATAATCGGTGTCGATAATATCGGGACCTGGTTTGGGATTCGCTTTTTGAAACGACCGAACCCTAAACGACCTGATAACCTCTCCTACCCCGTAAACGGCAATTATGGCACCAAAGAACATCAATATGGTTTGAGCACTTTCGAAAGGTTTAAGCAGCAACACAATGCCTGCTAAAAGTGCTATTATTGAAATTATTAAGGTTGTTAATGAAAAACCTAATGTACGGCTGCCATTTAAAATTCCCAACAATTGGGTTAAACCTGCCATAAACAAAATTAAACCCACAACAAAAACGAATACATTCACTAACAAAGTAGGAAATGCCAAAAGAATTACAGCCATAATAAGACTTAGTGTGCCTTTGGGTACAATGTTATAAAAAGTCTGAGGCTCTTTCTTTTTATTGAAATAATTAATCAACAAAGCAATAATGCCGTCAATTAACAACAAGGTTCCTAAAATTCGCATAAGCAGCACCATCGACATATCGGGTACAAGCAGAATGACCAAACCAATTGCAATAGCTAAACCTCCCCTAAGCAGCAGGCGGTTTGGATTTATGTTATGTATTGAATAAAACATACTTCGATTTTTATTTTGATTTATACAAATGTATCAATTTATTGGATAAACTTCATCAAGATTAGCGACCATCGTTTTGTTTTTGATTTTTCTTTTTAAACCTGATCGCTCGTTCAAACAACTCTATAAAATTGATTTCTAAAAACCCCGAAGGTGCTTTATTTGGAGCATAAGTGTTGACAACATTCCCGGGAGGTTTAGTATAGTAATAATACTCTTTTGATAATTGAAATTTCAACATTTCCATATTTTGTTTCATGTTTACCATGTTGCGATCGTTATGTTTTATAATAACCTCATCCAAAGCGTTTTCACGGTAAGTCAGATAAATTAGCTGTTTACTGGTTTTAGGTTTTAGAATTATCGATTCGAAACTAACATGATGCACTTTAAGAGAATCTAACGAAGAGGTAGAAATATCAAATTCACCATTTTTATCAGTAGCATAGGCTCGCAAGGTAGTATAACTGATCAAGTAAACATTTTCGATGGGTATTGAATCGGGGCTTAGGATTTGCCCGCTAAACACGATTAATGAATCAGGCATCTGTCCAAAAACAGCAACACTACATACTATAAAAAGGTACATAATTATAGTTATCGATTTAAAAAATCTGTTCACCATTTTTAAATTATAAAACAGGGATACAAACATTAAGCTATGCGTATCCCTGTTTAATGGAACTAAATCTCAATTAATTACTTGCACTGTATGCATTTTAGATGCTTTTTTTACGAATGCAAGTTAGGCAAACAGAGTGTTAACCGTGGTTAACAAACTTTAAATCATACTAATTTTTAAGTAATGCCTAAGCCAGAAACTTCTTCAAATCGGCATCAACTTCTCCCCTAACGTTAATACCAAATTCGTTCACCAAAAAGTTAGCAACAGCCGGCGAAAGGAATGCAGGCAATGTTGGCCCAAGGTGAATATTCTTAACACCGAGATACAGCAATGCCAGCAATACAATTACAGCTTTCTGTTCGTACCATGCAATGTTGTAAACAATGGGCAGTTCGTTAATATCGTTTAGCTCGAAAACTTCTTTCAGTTTAAGTGCAATAACAGCTAACGAATAAGAATCGTTGCATTGCCCTGCATCCAGAACACGTGGAATGCCGCCAATATCGCCCAATTGCAATTTGTTGTACCGGTATTTTGCACAACCGGCTGTTAATATTACAGTATCGGTAGGTAGTTTTTCGGCAAACTCGGTATAATACTCGCGCGATTTCATTCGGCCATCGCAGCCTGCCATTACAAAAAACTTTTTAATGGCGCCAGTTTTCACTGCATCGACCACTTTATCGGCCAGTTGCATTACTTGGTTATGAGCAAAACCGCCAATAATTTTTCCTTCTTCGATTTGTGTTGGTGCAGCACATTTTTTTGCATGATCGATAATTGCACTAAAATCTTTGGCTTGTCCGTTTTCTCTGTCGGCAATGTGCTTTACACCGTTAAAACCCGAGGCACCGGTTGTGTAAACCCTGTCTTTATAACTATCCGACGGCGGAACAAGACAATTGGTGGTGAACAATACCGGGCCATTGAAAGCCTCTATTTCTTCTTTTTGTTTCCACCAGGCATTGCCATAATTGCCAACAAAATGGCTGTATTTTTTGAACTTAGGATAATAATTGGCGGGCAACATTTCGCTGTGGGTATAAACATCAACACCTGTTCCTTCGGTTTGAGCCAACAATTCTTCCATGTCTTTCAAATCGTGGCCGCTGATCAGAATTGCAGGGTTGTTACGGGTTCCGATATTCACTTCGGTTATTTCGGGATTTCCGTACGATTCGGTATTTGCCTTATCCAACAGTGCCATTACTTCGACACCATATTTACCGGTTTCCATCACCAGTGGCACCAATTCGTTCATACCAATATCGGTACGGGTTGTTTCGGCCAAAGCTTTGCTCATAAAAGCCATTACGCCATTGTTATCGTAACCCAAATTAGCAGCATGCTCGGCATAAGCTGCCATGCCTTTTAAGCCATAAATGATCAGCTCTTTAAGTGAACGTATATCTTCGTTAGCCTCGGCTTTAACCCCTACCAACTTGGCTTTTCGTTCAAGTTCGGCCAAATCGCCACCTTCCCAGGTAACCGAGCTGTGCATTTTTTCGGGCAATTGAATTGCTTTACCGGCTAAATGCTGAATAATATGTGTTCGTACATTAAACCCTTCGCGTATTTTTTCAATAATTTTTGCATCGTTAAAATTGGCATTGGTAATGGTCATGAACAATGCTTCGTAAACATACTTATGGGCAAATGGTAAGTTCAAATCATTATTTGTGGCAAGGTTATTCAAAATCCCAACTCCTTTTGTTACATAAATCAAAAGGTCTTGCAGGTTCGAAACTTTATCGTCTTTTCCACAAATGCCCTTTATTTCGCAACCCGAACCTTTGGCAGCTTCCTGGCATTGAAAACAAAACATGTTTCCGGTAATTACTTCGTCGGCTATTAATACTTGATCTGACATAAACAAAAATTTATATGTTATTTATTTTATGCAGCAAAAATAAAAGACAAATAAATCCTGAATTGTCACAAGTGTTACAATTTGTTATTTTCAACTCAAATCAGCGATTATTCATGAAATCATTCAAATTCGCTATTTTTGCAACATGAACGAAAGAAACTCCGTACGCATTAACAAATACCTTAGCGAAACAGGTTTTTGTTCGCGCAGAGCAGCCGACCAACTTATTGAGCAAGGCAGGGTTACCATAAATGGCATTAAACCCGAAATGGGCACCAAAATTCAAGCGGGAGATGTGGTTATGGTTGACGGTGAATGTATTTCGGCGCCAAAAGAACAGCCAGTTTACATTGCTTTTAATAAACCTGTTGGCATAGTTTGCACTACCGATGTCGAAAACGAAAAAAACAATATTATTGACTACATTAACCATCCAAAAAGAATTTTTCCCATAGGCAGGCTCGACAAACAAAGCGAAGGCCTCATATTTTTAACCAGCGATGGCGACATTGTAAATAAAATTTTACGGGCGGGCAACAATCACGAAAAAGAATACATTGTTCGGGTTAATAAACCGTTGAATGCATCATTTATTAAACAAATGAGCAACGGAATACCCATTTTAGGGACAATTACCCGTAAATGTCAAGTAGAACAAACCGGAAAAAACGAATTCAAAATTATACTTACCGAAGGCTTAAACCGACAAATAAGGCGCATGTGTCAGTTTTTAGATTACGAAGTTTTGAAGCTGAAAAGAGTTCGGATTATGAATGTTAATCTTGACATTAAACCCGGCAAATGGCGTAATCTCACCCAAAAAGAAATGGAGGAGATCAACCGTTTGGTTGCCAACTCGAAGAAAACGAATGATTGAAAAAATAACTACAGAACAAAAAACAGACTAAAGCAATAACAATAAAGCACTTACAACCAAATAACCTGCAAAGCCTACCAAAAACAAACCGCATACTGCAATCAGAATACGATATACTTTATCGGTAAATAACTTTTTGCCCTTACCAATTGCAAACGATATGGCCGAATACCATATTAAATCGCCCATTATGTGACCAACAAAAAAGAACGCAACACCCCACAATCCTAATTTTTGGGCATGTACAATATATGCAATCCCAATGGTTGCCCACCAAATGATCCAATACGGATTGGCCAGGCTCATTAAAGCTCCGGTAAGTGGTAAATTCCTTTTTTGCGTACTCACTTCATTGGTTTTAACACTAAGCGTTGGCAACGATTTAAACATTCCCCAAGCCATCCAAAACATGATGGCGCCCCCAACAAAAGCCGAAATCATAAAAAACAACGAATGCTCCAATATTGGCCCCAATCCAAATAGTAAGGCTAATACCAGCAGTAACTCGAGCACAGCATGCCCCGATATGAGCAAGGGACCGGCCAAAACTCCCCTTCGTGTACTTTCGCTTACAGTTACAGTTAAAAGGGGACCGGGCATCATTGCCCCCGAAAATGCAACAATGAGCGAAGTGAAAAATATTGCTATTAAAGCCAACATTTCAGTTCTTTTAAATTTGTTTTCAACAATAAGCGATCGGCTTCGGCCCAGTCAACTTCTTTGAGTTCATTTAAAGCGAGCCATTTTATTGATTCGTGTTCATGAGCTTCTAAAATACCCGATGTTATTTCACAAACAAAAGGAATCAATCTTATTTTTTTGAAACCATAATCGTAGTTTAATGCGGTAAGTTCAGTTAAAACTTTCACATTAACACCTAGCTCTTCAACAATTTCACGTTGAATACAAGCTGTTTTGGTTTCGCCCGTTTCAATTTTACCTCCGGGCAATTCCCATTTCAACGGATGATCGGTATTGAATTTCCGTTGGCATGCTAGTATTTTGCCATTCTCAACTAATATGGCACAAGTTACATCGATTAGTTTCACGCCATAAAAATAACAAAATACTAAAGTCTTAAAAAACTTCAAAAACAACATTATCATTAGAAAGACTAAAAAGTTTCTGCTATATTCGCAACTTGTAATTATAAATGAATATCAAATTTCGTTAATCTTCTCTTTTATAGAGCATAAACAAATAACGATGAATTATAAAAAGTTGAATATTATTGTTGGATGGATAACTTTTGCCATCGCATTGGCCGTATATTTAATCACCATGGAACCAACAGCCAGTTTTTGGGATTGCGGCGAATTTATCACCATATCATACAAACTTGAAGTAGGTCATCCTCCCGGCGCACCATTCTATATGCTTTTGGGTAGGTTTTTCACTCTTTTTGGTAATCCGCAAACAGCTGCGGTGATGATGAATATTTTTACTGCACTGGCAAGTGCATTTACCATATTGTTTTTATTTTGGACCATTACCCATCTCACCAAACGTGTTGTTACCAACAATGGTGAAATAACTACCGGACAAACAATTGCAGTTTTAGGCAGTGGTTTGGTTGGAGCTTTGGCATATACTTTTTCCGATACTTTTTGGTTTTCGGCAGTCGAAGCAGAAGTTTATGGTTTTTCATCGTTTTTTACAGCCATTGTTTTTTGGGCAATACTTAAATGGGAAAATGTTGCCGACGAACCGCATTCGAACCGTTGGTTAATTCTTATATTCTATTTATTTGGATTATCGATTGGTGTTCACTTGCTTAACCTTTTGGCTTTGCCCGCTATTGTTTTTGTTTATTATTACAAAAAATACGAAGTAAGCAATAAAGGTATTTTTATAGCATTATCGGTATCGGCAATTATATTGGCTATTATTTTATATGGAATCATACCGGGAGCCGTTTCGCTGGCTACTGTTTTCGAACTCATTTTTGTTAACGGCGTTGGTTTGCCAATACACTCGGGTTTCTTTGTTTATTTGATTGTTCTGGTTGCTGCAATAAGTTATGGTCTATATTATTCTTATAAAAAGAAAAAAGTATTGCTCAACACAATCATTTTGAGTTTTACGGTAATCATGATTGGTTATTCAACATACATGCTTGTTCCAATCAGATCGAACGCCAACCCGCCAATGGATCAAAACAGCCCCAACAATGCATTTGCAATGCTCTCGTTTTTAAATCGCGAACAATACGGCTCGCGCCCATTGGTTTATGGCCAATATTATAACTCACCTCTCGATCAAAACGAGCCTTATGTGCACGACAAAACCGAACGAAGGGTAAAAGACGGGAAATATGTTGTATCGCAAGAAAGAAAAAAACCTAACTATAGCGATGAGTTCAGCACTTTCTTTCCTCGTATGTGGAGCAAAAACGATCCGCGGCACATTGAAGAATACCAACGTTGGGGAAAAGTACGCGGAATTAAAAAAACTTACCGTGGCTCCGACGGGCAAACCGAAACTATTGCAAAACCCACATTCGCCGAAAACATCAGGTTCTTCATTAATTACCAAGTAGGTTTTATGTACCTGCGCTATTTTATGTGGAACTTTGCAGGCAGGCAAAACGATATTCAGGGGCATGGTAATGTTATTGACGGAAACTGGATCAGCGGTATAAAATTTATCGACGAAGCCCGCTTAGGAAACCAAAACGATTTGCCTTCGAAATTTGTCGACAACCCGGGGCGCAATAAATACTTTATGCTCCCATTGCTTTTAGGCCTTTTGGGCATAGCTTTTCAGTATAAAGGAGGGAAACAGGGTAAACGCGAGTTATGGGTAGTTTCGTTGTTGTTCATTTTTACCGGTTTCGCCATAGTTATCTACCTTAATCAACATCCTTTACAACCGCGCGAGAGGGACTATGCCTATGCCGGTTCGTTTTATGCCTTCACCATTTGGATTGGAATGGGAGTGGCTGCTATTTACCAGTGGCTCAAAAAATTTGCTCCATCGAGTGTTGTTGCAAGTGGTGTAACCCTTGTTTGCTTAATGGCTGTTCCTGTACTTATGCTTTCCGAAAACTGGGACGATCACAACCGTGCACGTCGTACTTCGGCACGCGATTTTGGCTACAATTATTTGGCTAGTGTTGACGAACAGGGAGTGATTTTTACCAACGGCGACAACGACACCTATCCGCTTTGGTATAATCAGGAAGTTGAAGGCGTAGGAACCGACAAAAGGGTGTGTAACCTTAGCTACCTGCAAACCGATTGGTACGTAAATCAAATGCAACGAAAAGCTTACGAATCGGAACCCCTGCCCATAAGTTTCGAATACGAACAGTACGTGCAGGGTAAACGCGATGTGATTTATATTATGGAAGATGCTCGCATGCAAAACCGAAGCATTGAATTGGGGCGAGCGCTCGAATTTATCAAAAACGACGATCCAAGAACAAAAATCAGTCGTGCCGATAATGCAGCATACCTTCCTGTTCGAAATTTATATTTTGCTGTCGATAAAGAAGCTGTTATTCGAAATGGCGTTGTTAAACCCGAAGAACAACATCTTATTGTTGATACCATGTACATTCAACTGAACGACAGCTATATTACGAAAGATCAACTGATGATTCTCGATATGTTATACCATAACAATTGGGAAAGGCCTATTTATTATGCCATTTCGGTTGGCTCCGATAAATACATGTCGCTCGATAAATACTTCAGGCTCGAAGGAATGACCTACCGCATTGTTCCGGTACTCACTAAAAGCAACGACTTTCAGAAAGGTTACATAGCAACAGATATTATGTACCAACGCCTTATGAATGAGTTCAAATGGGGAAATGTTAATCATCCAAAAGTATATGTCGATGAAAACAACCGCCGCATGCTCACCAATTTGCGCAATAACTTTCAGCGTTTGGCCGAAGGTTTAATTGCCGAGGGTAAAAACGATAAGGCCATCGAAGCGCTCGATAAATGCATGGACATTATTCCTGCATCGAAAGTTCCTTACGATTATTTTGCATTGCAAATAGCTAAAGCTTATTTAAGCGCCGGAGCAACCGAAAAAGCTCAGCAAATGCTTAAAGATATGGCCGGTGAGTTTAGCAACGAATTGCGCTATTACTTTGGTTTCAGCAACAAATATTTTATTTCGCTCGAAAGCGAAGTTCGTAGCAACTTATTCTTTTTAAACGAAATGGTTAACCTTACTCGCAATTCGGGAATGAACGAGTTACACGAAGAGATTAAAACCAGTTTCGATTTGTATTACAACCAGTTGCTTAACCAAATGTAAAAGCCGTTGTTGAATAAAAGCAACACACACATATGCGCAACAGAATTAATTATAAAGTACGACTGCCCAAATGGCTGACCCGCCTTTTTCCAGAGGCAATTTGGCGAATGCCTCAGGGCGAAAATACTTTATATTTAACTTTCGACGATGGCCCGGTACCGGAGGTAACACCAAAGGTGCTCGATATTTTAAAATCTAAAAACATTAAAGCAACCTTTTTTTGTGTTGGCGATAATGTAAAGAAATATCCGCAGCTATACAAAAGAATACTCGACGAGGGACACAGTGTTGGAAATCATACCCACAACCATTTACAGGGGCCTAAATACAAAACCCAGAACTATTTGAATAATATTTCACTTGCCCAAAGCTACATCAATTCAAACATGTTCAGACCCCCGCACGGGGTGCTTACAAGGGCACAATACAATGCGATATCGGCCAGCTTCAATATTGTTATGTGGGACGTTATCAGTTGCGATTACGATAAATCGTTAACACCGCAACAATGCATCAATAATGTGCTCGATTTTGTTCGTGACGGGTCAATCATCACCTTTCACGATTCAATAAAAGCACAAAAAAATGTGCTTGTTGCGCTGCCATATATTATCGACACATTGATGGATGAAGGTTTTTCATTTGACAAAATTGAACTGCCCAAAAAGATTCCATTCGACGGAATAAATGACGATAAAACCGATAAGTTGCGAAATAATATTAACCGCTTGCTCAAAGGAGCATCGTAATTACAGTAAGTATATATATATGAAGATTTTAATAATTGGATCGGGAGGAAGAGAGCATGCTTTGGGTTGGAAAATCAACCAAAGTCCAAAATGCGAAAAATTATTTTTTGCACCCGGAAATGCAGGCACTTCGTCCATTGGTACAAATTTGCCCATTGGCGTTAGTAATTTCGAAGAGATCGAAAAAGCAGTTGTCGACAATAAAATCGATTTGGTACTGGTAGGTCCCGAAGTGCCTTTAGTTGAAGGCATATACGACTTTTTCAGCACCAACGAACAATTAAAAAAAATACCCGTTGTTGGTCCAAGCAAAGCCGGCGCCGAGCTCGAAGGCAGCAAAGATTTTGCAAAGGCTTTTATGGCCAAATACAACATTCCTACTGCACGTTACGAAACGTTTGTGGCCGGCGAGATTGATAAAGCAGCCAGTTTTATGAAAACTTTACCCAGCCCATATGTTCTAAAAGCCGATGGCTTGGCTGCCGGTAAAGGCGTTTTAATTATTGATGATTACAACGAGGCTTTGGCCGAACTAAACGAAATGCTTGAAGGAAAATTCGGACAAGCAAGTAAAAAGGTGGTTATAGAAGAGTTTCTGTCGGGTATTGAACTATCGGTTTTTGTTATTACCGATGGTGAAAATTATAAAATTTTGCCCGAAGCCAAAGACTATAAAAGAATTGGCGAAGGCGATACCGGTTTGAACACCGGCGGAATGGGCGCTGTTAGCCCGGTACCTTTTGCCGATCAAAGTTTTATGCAAAAAGTTGAAGAGCAAATCATTATTCCAACAATTGAAGGACTCAAAAATGAACAAATTGATTATAAAGGATTCATTTTCTTTGGTTTGATAAAAGTTAACGGCAATCCCATGGTTATTGAATACAACGTACGAATGGGCGACCCCGAAACCGAAGCCGTAATGCTTCGCATCAAATCCGACTTTGTCGATTTGCTCGAAGGTGTTGCTATGGGAAATCTGAACGAAAAAACAATCGAATTTGACGAGCAGAATGCTGTTACCGTAATGTTGGTTTCGGGCGGCTACCCCGGCGATTATGAGAAAGGCAAAGAAATAACAGGTACCGAGAATGTGAAATCGAGTGTGGTTTTCCATGCAGGCTCCAAGCTCGAAAATAACAAAGTGATGAGCGACGGAGGAAGGGTTATTGCTGTAAGTTCGTACGGTAAAAATATGAACGAAGCACTTGCATTATCGTACCAAAACGCCCAAAAAATAAATTTCGAAGGTAAATATTTCAGAAAAGATATTGGTTTCGATTTATAAAGCTGAACCAAATTGCATAACAAAGAGAGAAACCATTTGCGTATTCTCTCTTTTTTTTTAACTTTCCGTTTCAATTAAGTAAACAGAGGGTATGCTGGTAAAACTTTTCAGAGCCAATTATTTTTACAATTTTATTTTGTTTCCGCTTGTTGGTTTAGCATTGCTAACAACATCGTTTGTTTTGGGCGATCACCTAAACCTGCTCCAAAAGCAACAGCCTAATTTTTACCTGTTTCCGTTTTACAATGCTGCAATACCCTATCAATTGGCCATTGGCATTAATTTTTTTGTAGTAATGCTCATTGGTATCGAATTGCTTCACCTTAACTCGCGCTTCACCTTTTCGAACGAGCGAACATTTTTGCCGGTTTATCTTTACATGTTCATTGTTTATGCTTTTAACGAGTTTCATGTAATTCAACCGGCCTTATTTTCAACATTATTTTTGGTTTGGACACTGCGTATTTTATTTGCTTCGTTCGAAAAGCGCACGGCAATCGATAATGCTTTTAATGCCGGTTTTTTTATTGGCATAGCATCGTTATTTCAAATTCAACTAGCACTAATGACCTTGCTGATACCCTTTAGTATGGTTATAATCAGAAAGAACGTAAGCTGGCGCGAACTAGTTACTCCCTTTCTGGGTGCTGTTTTGCCTTGGATGTTGTATGTCTCGTATTTTTACATTAGCAATAATTTCGAATCGCTACAAAGCATTACCGATCAATACTTCAATGTTAAAATTTCAAACTGGAAACTGCAATGGCCTGTTATGGCTTATATCGCATTTCTTGTTGTAATGATTGCCACCTCAAATATTGTAATTTTTAAACAATACGGAGTTATGAACATTGCAATTAGGCGCTACTACAAAGTGTTTGCATTGTTTTTCGGTTTTTCGTTACTATTACTACTTATTGCATTAGTGCCTAACAGCATAGTTGTATTTATGGCAGTTCCCCTATCGTTTTTATTTACCAACTTCTTTGTAAATAACCGCAGCAAATTCTGGTCAGAGTTGTTTATGATAATTTTGTTGGTAATGGCTTTTACCTTACAATTTATACGATAATGGACAGTTCGAAACCAACACTTGGCATCTATGGCATTCAAGATCGGGTAAACTCTTCTTATCCGCAATACGTTCACGACCATAATCTTGCCTTTATGCGTAACGGTAAAGTTGAGCATTATCTGCAACTTGAACGATACAGTGGAGTAAAACGCGATAACAAATTACACGAGCATTTACCCTTGCTTATAAAAGAGGCAGGTTGGGTCGAAAGCGACTTCGATGCCGTTTTTGTCGATAACGTTGTTGGCAGGGCTTTTATCTCCAATTGTGGTCAAATAAGGTTCGAAACCCCAATTAGTAAGCGACTTACAAAAACATGGGAAGATAGCCGCCTTTGGTGGTTCAACCGCGAAATTGACGGTTATGTACTTAACCACGAGCTGGCTCATGTTTTTTCGTGTATTCCGTTTTATGGTGAATTCAAAGAAAACAGTTTGCTCATTCATTTCGACGGAGGTGCCAGTTTGTCGAATTTTTCGGCGTGGATGTACCGTATGGGGAAAATTATTCCGGTTGAACACCATTGGGAATTAAAACATTTAACAGCACTTTACAATGCCAACGCACTTACATTTGGCATTATTGGCGCAAACATTGAACAACAAAACAGCGTGCCTGGCAAACTGATGGGCTACGCCGCCCTGGGTAACTACAACGAAGACATTGAGTTTTGGTTGCGTCAAAACAATTGGTTTACCGACATATGGGGCAAACGATCGGTTTTTTTTGAAAGGGCAAAAGTTGATTTTCAGGTTGATCTAAAATCGTTCGATCAGCACAATGCTTTTTTACAGGATGTTGTAGCCACCATACAGGAAGTGTTTATGCGCGAAACATTAATGAAAATCGACGATGTTAATACGCTTAGCAATTGTAGTAACCTTTACTATACAGGAGGTTGTGCGCTTAACATACAAACCAATTCGGCCTTGGTCGAAAGCAAGTTGTTCGATAACATTTACATACCGCCTTGCACCGACGACTCGGGACTTTCGCTTGGTGCTGCTGCTTTTGGAGAGTGGATGAAAGGAAACCGCTTCCCCACCCACTCACCATTTTTAAACAACTGGCAAATCGAAAGTTCAAATTTTGATTTTACCCCCAACGATGTTGCTCAAGTTGCGCAATTACTGGCGCAGGGAAAAATTATTGGTGTGAGTAACGGTTTTGGCGAAGCCGGCCCGCGTGCTTTGGGCAACAGAAGCATCATTGCACTACCAACAAAAGCACTGTCGAAAAAAGTTAGTGTAGATATTAAACAACGTGAGTGGTACAGGCCGGTTGCTCCAATTATGCTCGAAAAAAACACGAAATATTTCACCGGACTTGACAGCATTAATCTTTTATCGAAGTTCATGCTGATCGATTTTGATATTTTGCCCGAGAAACAAGCCGAAATACCCGGAGTTGTTCATGCAAACGGTACTTCGCGCATACAAACACTTTTTAGCCGAACCGAAAATCCCTTTATGTTTGATTTATTGACACTGCTTGATACAAACTACAATGTAAAAGCTCTGATTAACACTTCATTCAACATTCAAGGTAAACCAATTGCACATACCCAAAACGATGCACTTAATTACGCTAAACAGATGGAGCTCGATACTGTTGTATTTAATGGTCATATAATCAATTTTTAAGCAACGATGGAATACAGGAGGTATTCAACCACATAAAAAAGCGATAAAAAATTCAAAGATTGTTTTTAATCAACCTTTTCTAATACCGAAACTACATTGAACAAATCGTTATCGACCAATTGATCGAATTCTTTTTTACCGGGGTTAATCAAGTAGTGCTCCTCTTTGGCATTGAGTGTATCGACAGATACAAAACGGTTCAAAATATCAATTGAACGTTCATCGGCATTGAGCATGTAAATGGCCAATTTGTTTTCGTTAAAATTTGCCATGTAAACCGAAAAAAAACTTGAATCGGGAATGCTAACAAAGTAAAAGTTCTTGTGAAACCTTACCGAAACCTGCCCTTCAACTGGTGTTTGTGTGGTTAAATGAAAAGTGTCGTGTGCAATAACCAAAGCATCGTTCAATACCGAAACATCCAAAGTTGAATCGGCATAATTACCTTGTATATCGCTAATAAACGACTTAATTTTAGTTCCTTTTAAAGGTTGTGGTGTTGCAAAATAAACCTGCTCGCATGCAAGCAATATAAAAACCGATAAATACAATATATTACGTTTCATACAATAGCTATTTTTGATTACGTGTTATCTGAATTTTTTGTTGCCTTCCATCCATTAAAATGGTAACCGGATTTGAGAATCGAACGTGCTTGATATAATTGGTATGCCTTACAACCGGTAACGATTTTAACATATCGATGTTCACGAACGATTCGGTCGCTCCGAAAGGAACCGAGTAATAGCCAACATTCATTGATGTTACATTGTGAAAAAAATGTGATCCGAGCGAAGCATCGAGCGGAAAATCTTCGAGCCCCATTTCAACAATCACTTTTGCCTTCGAAATTTGCGACCAAACTACCGGAATACCTGTAAAAATATCGCGCGTACCCCAACGCCCCGGGCCAACTAGTATGTATTCGCAGTTTTCGGCAATCATCTGTTCGTTAATTTCGCCCAATTGCCTGGCCATTTCTTTGGTTTGTGTGCGGTCGAACTTAGCAATATCGACATAAATCACATCGCGGATATCTTCAATTTTTCCGTTACCCATGCCACTCGAAGCAAACATCAAATCGTTATTTCTGTCAATTTTTTCAAGCTCTACTTCAACCAAATCTTCTTTACGGATTAATGGTTTAATTTGTAATAAATACAAAGTTGGCAAACTGTTTTCGGCATTGTTTAAATCAACTGCATATTCAATTTCAACAGGTACGCCCATGGCTTCTTTAAAAAGGTTGAGCAATAAGCTGAGCGAATCGGCCAAAGGCACCTGCCCGTATTTCAAAATATTGGCAAAGTCGATCACCCTTCGTCCTTTTATATCCAAGCCCGGCACTAAGGTATCGTTTTCCGAATCGTATGTCGAAACACAATGTGTAAGACTACCGTCTGTTTCGGCTGTTTTTATTGTGTATTTGCCAATAGTAGCCATTTCGCCATCGGTATTAAAATCGAAAACCGAACGTTGCATATCGATGGCATAAAACTCGGTTTGCGAGTCGCGCATCTGATCTTGTATCAATGTAGGGTTAATTTTGGGGTATTTGGGGCAAAAGCGGTACGATTTTTCGCCACCCACTACGTACATTCCCAAACCAACACCGGCAACCGAAAACCCATCGGCAGGAGTCATGTACGAAACCGGGTAATAATTGAACGACTGGGCTATGCCGCTTATGTTCGGATAATACTTTTGATCATACTCGTGCCCAACCACTTCCTGAATAATCACAGCCATTTTCTCCTCTTCAATTTTATAATTTACTGCACTGAAATACGAACGTGCACTTTGTGCAAAAGTAGAAGCATATACCAGTTTAATTGCATCGCGCAATTGTTGATGGCGCACATTTAAATCGGGGTGGTTGTTGGGCAACAAAAAGGTACTGTAAACCCCGGCAAATGGCTGTAAAAGCGAATCTTCGAATAAACCCGACGAGCGAACGGCCAAGGGCTTTTTCATTTTAATAAGGTACAGGTACAACTTTTCGGTAAGTGCTTCGCTAAGTTTTGCTTTCAGAAACAGCTCGTTAATTTGATTGTAGTTATGTTGTACGATTATGCGGTTGTACAAATCGTTGGCCTCGATAAACGAATCGAACTCCCAAGCACCAATAATTGCAGTTGCCGGAATACGAATGTTGATATCGGGGATTATTTTTTTGAAGTCGATGTTTTCGATGAAGTTTGAAATAAATGCAAGTCCCCTGCCCTTACCTCCCAGCGAACCCTTACTGAGCCTGATAATGTATCGGTTTCCTTTTACAAGCGAAGGATCGAAATTTACTATTCGACCTCTAAGTTGCTGCATTTTAACCTTTTCGAATATTCGAAGAATGTACTCTCGAACATCTTTTTTCTGTTCAAATTCGTCGGCTTGCTTAACTTTTAGCAATTCGGCCATGTTTATTTCGCCGCGAGCCATCAGCCATTTCGAAAACTCGTTGCGCGATGCATGGTACAAAATCGATTCAATTGGTACTTTTTTAATCAACTCCTGAAACTCGTGCAACGAATGTGCCTCGGCAACTTTTCGCCCGTCGTGCATTAAAAACTCGAAGTTCCCAAAACCTAAGCGTTTGTATATAAACTTTTGTATGTCTTTCGAAAGACTTTCTGAATTCTTATTGATAAAATCGGCACCTATTTCAACAGCTCTTTTTTCGTTCTCAACCTCGTGCGATTGCAGCAATAAGGGAACTTGAAATTGCAATGTTTTTTTTACATAGTTCAGCAATTCAATTCCGGCATCGATATCGTCAACCCCGTTGTGTTCGAATTTCACATCGCTAATAACACACAGCAAATTATCACGGTAGCGGTCAACCAATTGAATTGCTTCTTCGTAATTGCTTACCAACAGTATTTTGGGGCGGGCACGCATTTTCAAAATCATGTGTAACTCATCGGTCGAGTCGTCGGAAACCAAGTTTTGCGTTTGCAACATTACGTTGGTGTATAACAAAGGTAAATATCGCGAGTAATATTTCACTGAATCTTCAACTAAAAGAATAATTCGCACATTACCTACCAATACATCGCGCTGCACATTTTTTTTATCTTCGATGTATTTGATCATGGCCAAAAAGATGGAAGTATTGCCGTTCCAAACAAAAACCCTGTCGATAAAATGAAGCGGCTCGGCTGTTTTAGTGAAATAAAGCAAGTCGTAATTGTTGTTAACCAGTAATAGAATGGGCAATCGGGGCTTTATTTTATTAATTTCGGAAGCAATGTTTAAAGGTGCAAGCCTATCGACACTGGCCATAATAATTACCATATCGAAATGCTTCTTATTGAGTGCATCAATGGCTTCATCGGAGGTGTTTACGCTGGTAAACCGGGGTGCCGAATACAAGTTAAGCTGCAAATATTCACCAAAGATTTTATCAGAAAACTGTCCCTCGCGAACAATCGAATAGGCATCGTATTTGGTTGCAACCAATAAAATTTCTTTCACCTTTGCGGGCATAAGTTCCTGAAAAATATCGCGGTCGTTTTTTCTTTTTTCGTAAATCGACGAAAGAGAAATATTATCAAAATTGAGCATAAGCTAAAAATATGTTGATGGCCTAAATTACGAAAAAAAACACGGCAACAAGAATGATTTAGGGCACAAAAAAAGCCGGCAAATTGTAACCGGCTAAATTTGTATAACTAAACTAACGATAAATATGCAAAAATTCTTGGATCTTATTTGTTCGACAAGTACGAAGCAACACCTTCAGCGGTAGCTTTCATGGCCTCATCGCCTTCTTTCCAGTTGGCCGGACATACTTCGCCATATTCTTCGAAATGTTTAAGTGCATCAACCATGCGTAAAGCTTCGTCAACACTACGCCCTAAAGGCATATCGTTAATCAACTGATGGCGCACTACTCCATTTTTATCTATCAGGAACAAACCACGATAAGCAACAGGAGCTCCATTAAAAACTGCCTCGCCGCTTTCATTGTAGTCGTAATCGCCGGCCAGCACATCGTAGTTCATCGAAATTGTTTTGGTTAAATCAGCTACAATCGGGAACTTAACACCTTTAATACCGCCCTGATTTTTTTCGGTATTCAACCAAGCCCAATGCGAGAACTCCGAATCGGTTGAGCAGCCTACAACAGCAACTCCACGTTTTTCGAACTCTTCAATTTTATTCTGAAATGCAATTATTTCGGTTGGGCAAACAAAGGTGAAGTCTTTCGGGTAGAAAAAGAATACTACATATTTTTCTCCCACGTACTGATTCAACGAAAAGTCTTCAACTATATTATTTCCATTTAACACTGCCGGTGCAACAAAGGCAGGCGCTTTTTTTCCTACTAAACTCATAATTATTGTTTTTGAAGTT
>JAFGAF010000513.1 GCA_016933815.1 Prolixibacteraceae bacterium | reverse complement strand
CGAGCCCCAGTTGTTTTGCCATATTTGCCGCATCGACAAAAGGTTTGACAGCTATTTCGGGCGATTTTTCGAACATCGAAGCATAAGGTTCGGTATAAAGTTCAACCCTGTCGGCATTACAATTGCGCGCACCTTCGATATGTTTCAGGTCGGTACCGGTAAAAACCGACACCCTGATACCATATTGATGGAAACGGGCAATTACGTCGGTTAAAAAGGCTTTGTGGGCTATTGTATCCCATCCGGCATTCGAAGTAATGGCATCGGGCGGATCGGGCACAAGGGTTACCTGCTCGGGTACAGCTTTGGTTACCAAATCGATAAACGACTCGCCCGGATAACCCTCGATATTAAATTCGCTGGTAACAACCGGACGCAGATCGAAAACATCGGCATACCTGATGTGACGTTCGTCGGGGCGCGGATGCACGGTTATGCCTTGCGCTCCGAACTGCTGACAACGAACGGCTGCCTCAACCACATTGGGAATATTTCCACCACGGGCATTTCGTAATGTGGCAATTTTATTTATATTTACACTTAACCTCGTCATTTTTTATAAATTTGGGGCTGCAATTTACAACTTTATCTTTGAAAATTGATAGCAAGAGAACTCATATCGTATTCAGTGCCGCTTTTAAAATGTACCGATACAGGTCAAAAAGCGATAAACATAATGGAAACCTTCAGGATATCGCACCTGCCATTGGTTAACAATAGCGAATATCTTGGACTTATTTCCGACAGGGACATTTACGACTTGGGGCTCGAAATGTGTAAACTCGAAGCAAAAAACAACACATTGCCCCACCCTTTTGTAAGGGCCAACCAACACCTGTACGAAGTAGCCCAAAAAATGCTCGAACAAAATATTAGCGTTATACCTGTGCTCGAACAAAACGACAATTACATTGGGCTGATTACCATAAACGACCTTACTTCAAAAATTGCCGACCTTTTTTTGGTTAAAGAACCAGGCGCCGTAATTGTGCTTGAAATAAACAATGCCGACTATTCGCTGTCGCAAATAGCACAGATTGTTGAATCGAACGATGTTAAAATATTGAGTTTATATACACGGCATATCGAAAACACCTCGCAAATGCATGTTTCACTAAAACTGAACATCACCGATGCATCGGCAGTCATTCAAACTTTTGTTCGATACGACTATAACATAGCTGCCGTTTACATGGACGACTCGTTGCTGCACGATATGTATGCCGAACGTTTCGACCTTTTTATGAAATACCTGAACTTGTAACAATGAAGATTGCTATTTTCGGAAATAAGCTAAAAGACAGCCACTTGCCCATTTACCAAAGGATACTTTCCTTTTTCAGCCAGAATAACACCGAGCTGATTTTTTCGAAATCGGTTAAGGGCAGCCTCGATAAGAAATTTGGCACTGCAATAAAAAATTACAAATCGTTCGACAAACAAATTGAACCGGATGTTGATTTACTCATTTCGATAGGTGGCGATGGTACTTTTTTAAGCACCGTAGCCTACTCGCTAGCCAACAACACCCCCATTGCCGGTATTAATTGTGGCCGACTTGGTTTTTTGGCAGCCATTTCGAACGAAAACCTCGAGCAAGCTTTACATCAACTTATAAACGGCGAATACAAAATCGAAAACAGAAGCTTACTCGAAGTAACATCGCCCAAAGATTTATTCAACGGCAATAACTATGCTCTTAATGAGCTAACAGTTCATAAACTCGATAACTCGTCGATGATTCAAATTGAAACCTATATTAATGATGAATTTTTGGCGAATTACTGGGCCGACGGGCTAATTATCGGAACCCCAACGGGTTCAACAGCATATTCGCTAAGTGTGGGTGGCCCAATTATTATGCCCGATCTTTCGGGACTGATCATTACCCCAATTGCCCCTCACAATTTGACGGTAAGGCCCATTGTTGTACCCGACGATGCACACATTTTGCTTAAAATAAGTGGCAGGGGCAGCAAATACATGGCTTCATTCGACCACCGTTCAACCCCGCTTGATTTTTCGAAAACCATTGAAGTAAAAAAAGCACCTGTAAGTGTTCCTGTAGTTAAACTCGACGGACAATCGTTTTACTCAACCTTGCGAAATAAACTGATGTGGGGAATAGATAGGCGCAATTAAATGAGAGTAAAACGAAATATGATCACACTATAAACACTATTTATCCTTCTCAATTTCATTAAATTTCTCTCTGAAAAATGGCAAACGCTCTTGTCTTTCTTTTTTACTTGAAGCAACATGGTATTTCGAAAAATAGGTCATGTATTGTTCTCTGTACCATGGAATAGACAATTCGCGTGGTGTTTTAACAATATCAATATTGAAATAATAAGTAACACCTAACAAAAATCGCAAAGTAGTATCGTGCACTCTTACCCTGTGGTTCTCAACTAAATTGTTATCAGTTTCAAACTGTAAACTGGGGCTATAATTATGAACTCCATCGATATTATCGGCACCAATAAGCTGGAAACTAACCTCTCCTGAAAAAAACAAATGCTCCGAAAATTGATGATTGATTCCAAAAGCAGGACTAAAGAAACCATGCAAATCAGATGCATAAGGCTTAAACCCCTTCGCATACAACGGATTGGGCAATCCGGTAAGAACATGATGTTCGGGGTTGGAATAGCCCATTACAACACGTGGAATACCAACCCCAAGCCCAAATTTCGCATACATGTTCCAAACCACATATCCCTTCCTCATCGTTCTGATATTCAAAAAATTATACTTAAAAAATAAGGTGTAATTATTTAACGACGAACGATAATAAACCGGATAAGGTTCGAAATTAGTAGTTGAGTTATTTAAGTAATAGTGGTACATTAAATAGTTGACACTTTCTGAATCCTTTTTGAAACCCCTGTAACGCGAGAAAGCCATCTCCAAACCGACATCAAGACGTGGGATAACCATTTTCGACAATTGAAAATTAACACCCCAGTCGGCTACATTGTTGAAATCGTTGGTCCATCCCGAAAAATCCTTATTCAATTCACCAATCAAAACAGTACTGCCTGCCTGAAAAGTCGCACTCCAATCGGTCTCAATATTGAACCTACTGTATTTTAACCCCTTAGCATACAGCAACTGCACCCCTAATAGCAAAAAGATATGTAGTAATAAAACGTTCCTCAAAATAATCACTCTTAAATATCTCAAAGTAAACTAATTTTTCTAAAAACAAATCACTCAACAACATACTTTTTTACGCTCCAAACTCATTAACAATATGTGGACAATCACATTATTTATGACAACCGGATGATTATCTGGCTAAGAGTCCAAAAAATGAAGCATAAAACTGCATGCAACAGATCAATTTCACAAAATAAGCAACAAGTTTCAGTTGATACTTAAGCATTTTGATTCAAACATTACAATTAAGCAGCTTACATTTGTTTAAAAATACTGAAACACTTATCAGATTAACAATATGTATTGACATTCATTTATTTTTATTCTAATTTTGACGCCACATTTGAACAATATTTTTACTCACTTAACATGCTTAACAGCCTCATAACATCAAAAACACGCATCAAATTATTGGTGAAATTTTTCATAAATGCTCAAACAAAAGCTTATTTACGTGGTTTGGAATACGAGTTTGGCGAATCGACCAATGCCATAAGGCTTGAGCTCAACCGTTTTGAAAATGCAGGGCTCATCGAGTCGGAAACAATTGGCAACCGTAAATATTTTAAAGCAAATACCAATCATTCTTTTTTTAACGACATTCATAAAATATTATTGAAATATGTAGGTATCGAAACCATAATTGACAAAGTATTGTCGAAAGTTGGTAATCTTGAGCGAGCCTACATAACAGGCGATTTCGCACGCGGCATTCAAAGCAACATTATTGATGTATTGTTGGTTGGTACTGGCCTCGACCATACCTATATCAACCATTTGATCGACAAAACACAGGAAATGGTTTCGTTCAAAGTGCGCTATTTAAGTATAGTTCCACACGAACTCGACCAATACCTTAAACCCGACGAACCGCAATTATTGGTTTACCCCTAGCCTCGATAATATCGGGGCAACTTGCGCATGTTTATTG
>JAFGAF010000512.1 GCA_016933815.1 Prolixibacteraceae bacterium | reverse complement strand
CCAAAGCCGATGGCCGTAGTTACCGCAGCCGAAAAACAAGGAACGAGCACGGCATTAAGTGTTTGTTTTAAAGCATCGTAGTTGCTGCTTGCGCCCGGCCGTGTTTTCTTATAATGATTAATAATGTGTACAGAATTGGCCATGCCAATCACCATAACCAAGGGGAAAAGGGTGATGGAAATGGGTGTCATCGGAATGTTTAACCAACCCTTTAAGCCAATTACCCAAATGATAGCCAGTAAAATGGGGATTAAAGGCACCAAAGTGGTTGCCAGTGTTCGGTAAAACAGCAACAAAATAAGGGCACACAACACAATCGACAAGGGAAAAAGCAGTTCCAAATCGGTGTGCATCATTTGCTCCACCGAAGCATCGGTAACAATATCGCCCCCGATAACCAGATCGCGGTTATTCAGTTTTTTCTCCTCCCCGACCAGTTCCGTTAATTCGCTGAAAAACTTGGCGTGCATTTGGTCGCTACCGCCCGTAAACATGCCGGGCAAGGTAATCAGCAAAGCGGTAACCTTTTGGTCTTTCGATAAGTACACCCCTTCGATGAGCGGATTGCCTTTCGACAAACTTTTGGCTTTCGCGGCATTAAAACCATCGTCATTCGAAGTTTCTACCAGCGGCTTTATTTCAATTCCGCCGGGAATGCCTTCAATATTTTCGCAGTTGATGAGCGATGTTACTTCGCTCACACCAGTTAAGTTTTCAAGCTTGGTGTGCAGGTTTTCGAGGTACTTAATTTCGTTCGGCGAAAAAAGATCGGGCGATGCAAAGGCAACAACAACCCCTTCGTTGGCTTCAAAATTTTTCTGAAACTCGCGATAAGTTTGTAGTACAGGATCCGATGGCGAGATAAAGGTTTCTTCGTCTTCGCGCATTTCAACGTTCCCAATTTTAATCGAAAACGCAATAGAGAACAATGCAAGGGCTATAAATAGCCATGTTCTTTTTTTCAGCAGTAAATCAATAATTTTTCTCATCATGTGATTAGTTAGATAAAACTAAGTAAATAATCAGGCAAAAAAATTTAATCGAATTCTTTTGTTGCTTTGTTTAGAAGCACAATTAAAATTTCTTTTTCAGAGTCGGTAAGATTACGGGTCATGTGTTTAGCAATGGCATGATGAACGTTTTCGTGCAAGTGACCGGCCTCTTTACCTTTTGAGGTAAGATGCACATGTGCCGAACGTTTATCCACATCCGATTTTACTTTGGTAACATAACCTTTATCGGCCAGCCTGTCGATCATTACCGTAGTTGAAGGTTTCGTAATTTTTAGTCTTTCCGATAATTCCGACAGAGTAGGGTTTTCCAATTCATCGATCAATTCAATGCATTGCAATTGTTTTATAGACAGTTCTTCGATAGCTGATTTTTTCTTTAAATCCACTTCGAGCTGCTCACTTTTGCTTAGTAGCACATTGATTAGTTGATCGAGTTTTAATTCCATTGCTCAAAAATTATTTTGCAAATATAAGATAGTTAGTTGAATCTAACTAATAAAAAGCAGATTTTTTTATGATTTTTTTGGTTGATTGCTATACGGTACAGTAAACCAGAATGTTGATCCTTGTTCGAGTTGGCTTTCAACGCCAATTTGTCCTCCGTTGAGTGTTGTAAATTCTTTGCAAAGAATAAGTCCTAATCCTACTCCCTTGTCTTTTGATTTTGTGCGTGATTCTTTTTCAGTTTTCAGCTCAAAAATAGAGGAGAGTTGCTCGGGGGGTATGCCATTGCCATTGTCGGAAATATATACTTTGTGGTACAAGGTTTCTTTTGTAATTCTGAGGATTATTTTTCCGTTAGCAGGAGTAAATTTTACTGCATTAGTGAGCAGGTTGCGGATTACAGTATTGATCATGCTCTGATCGGCAAATGCTTTACAGTTGGGATCTCCTTCAAATTTGAGTTCAATGTTTTTTTGTGCAGCAAGTAGTGAAAGCAGCTCTGTATTTTCCTTAATTAGCCGGCATAAGTCAAATTCATCGGGCTTTGGTTTTATGTTGCCAATTTGTAAGGCTGCCCATTGCAAAAGGTTTTCGAGCAGGGTGTAAACCTTTTTCGATGAGTCTTTGATACTGCCCAAATAGGTTTTCATTTTTTCGGGACCAATGAATTCAAAGTTGTTGTAAATGGTTTCGCTAAGGTTGAGCATGCCGCCAAGAGGGTTTTTCAAATCGTGCGCAATAATGGCAAAGAACTTGTCTTTGGCTTTGTTCATTTCGTCAATTTTGTTTCGTTGCAAAAGAATTTCGTCTTTTTGGGCACTGATTTCCGCTTTTTGTTTTTTTAGTAAAGCGTTGTCGCGTTTTTTTAACAAATAGTTTCGGTAAATAAAAATTGCTATAATAAACAGTGAAAAGAACAAAATGATGGCAGCATCGCGTGCTTGTTTTTGTTTGTTGATTTCGAGTAAATTCTCGAGTTGGGTTTTTTCGGCACTAATTCTGTTTAATTCGCGCTCTTTTTCAAATTCAAGTTCCGATTCAATTTGGGTAATTCTTTGAATAATCTCGATGCTTTTAGCGCTATCGGCCATTTGCTTTTGTAGATGAAGGCTTTTGTAAGCATTTTTATAATCGCCTAACTTTGCCTGCGCTTTTTGAAGGGCTTGAGCCGCCCATTCAACTTCGTAAACGATACCTGTTTGCCGGGCCAGTTCCAAGCCTTTTATGTAATATTTTTCAGCTACTTTTATTTGATTTTTATCCCAATAATAATTGCCAATGTAAACATAGGAGTTGGCCATCATTTGTTTGTGGTTAAGGGGAATGCTGTATTCGAGGCTTTTGTTAAAATAGTACAAAGCCGAATCGGGCCTGTTTTCGAGCTGATGAATAAAGCCAATGTTGTTGTAGGTTAAATCGATTGACGAGGTATGCCCGGTTTCAATGTAAATATCGATTGCTTTTAGATAATTATCGAGGGCCTTCTCGAATTCCATATTACGCTGGAACGATACAGCTAAATTATTGTAACTTTTTGCCAGTTTAAAAATATTGCCCGACTTTTTTCGCATCTCAAGAATTTCGAGATCCATTTCGAGATTAGTTTCATAATAGCCAAGTTGACCATATATAACCCCAACATTGTTCATGGCATCGGCTTCGCCATCAATATTCCCGTTTTTTTTAAACAGGCTTCGGCTCTTATTGAACAGATCGAGTGCTGTGCTGTAGTGTCCTTTATAAAAAATTGCCAGTCCTTTTAATCGAACAAGTTCGGCATGTTCGTTGCAAAAAATCAGGGTGTCGGTACTTTCAAGTAGTTTATCAATTGCAATTAGGGCAGAGTCGGGGTTCAGGTTGCAGTTTTTCTGAATAATTTCAATTTTCTTTTCCAGGCTTTCAATTGGGTTTGATTGTTCAATTTGGCTAAAGCATTGAAGGATGGTAAAAAGTAGTGCAAAAATGAATATACTTTTTAATGAATAAAGATTTGCCATGAAATAACGCTTTGTTCAATTTATATGTGTTTTAACGACATAAAGATGCGATATTTTATGATATATGTCAATGTTTTTTTTGGTTAAGAATATTTTTGAAAGATCGGACTATTGCCTAATAAAACAAGCAACCCAACAACCAAAGCATTTCGTGCTCGATTGTTGGGTTGTGTTTACTGTCAGTAAAACAGTGTGTTAGTTGATTTGTTATTTTTTGTATGGGTAAGCGCCTACGCCGGTTTCTTTTTTGCGGTTAATGAGTTGGTTTACCTCGGCCGGTATGGCAGCTTGTTGGCTTATGGCCTCAAATTGTGGCAGCACCTCGAAGTTGCCCAGCTCGGGGCTTTTGAAAACATTGCCCGTATAATTTTCGAGATAGATACTGTTTTTTTCGTGTCCCGGGTACATCTTATCCAGTTTGTCGAACGAGTGGATGGCTGCCTGGCATTGGTTGTTGTTTGCCGGACTAAAGTACATTATTGGCGAGCCTTTTGGGGCTTTGCGTTTTACGTATATGTTGTTCTCTATGCGGTCGAACGGGGTACCGGTTGCCACCTCGCAAACGTTGGCCGATTGCCAAACGGTGAACAAGGGTTGGGAGAAGCTTTCATCGGCAAGCAATAAGTTGTTAACAAACACGTGGTTGAAGCGTTTGTCAACATCGGGGCCCGATGCAGGGTGCCAGCCAAAATGGTCGCCCTGTGCGCTGCGAGAGTCGCGGGCAAAAACGGCCATGCTGTTTACAAAAGTATTGTTGTAAGCTTTTAAACCCGAAGCATTGAGCGACATTAAGCCATGGTTGCAGTTTACAAATATGTTACCGGCAACGGTTACTCCTTTCGAAATTTCGAAGAAAAATCCGTTCATGGCAGGCCATATTTGACCCGGTTCGGCAAGGCCTTGTCCTGTTCCTACATTTTGAACCCAGTTGTTGGTGAAAATGCCGTCAACATTACCCACATCGTACCAAATACCGTTGGAGTTGGGGTGATCGAGCACCAGGTTATCGTTACAAACTACACGGTAACATTGGTTAAATATTTTCACGGCCGATGGAAAGTATCCGGTAATGTTTTCGATGTTGTTGCGCATGAAAATGTTGTGTTCGAGCACGGCATCGTTCGACGAGAGGATGAAAATACCTTCGGTGCTGGTATCGCTTACTTTGTTGTTTTTAAATGTTAGCTTATCGCCACGCAGGTAAGCAGCAACACGTGAGCAGTACGATATTTCGCAGTTTTCGATGGTAGTGCCCACCACGTCTTTGCCATGTTCGTGTTCGGCCGAAACTTTTTCGGGGTTATAGCCGTCAATTTCGAGGGCGCGATAAGCATATTGAGTAAAGGTGATCCCTTTTAGTGTGTAGCCCTTTTTATCGCTTT
>JAFGAF010000068.1 GCA_016933815.1 Prolixibacteraceae bacterium | reverse complement strand
GCACAACGGCCTTCGTAACCGAAGAAGTGGTTTTGTGCACCAAATTTGCCTTTGAATTTGTTTTCCAATTTCCTTTCGGCCAATTCGGCTTCAACCATTTCGATAAGCAACCTTTCGGTTTCAATTCTCGAAACCTGAACGTTACCATGCGGGTCGCGGTCGAGGGTTAATTGGTTTGCAATACCTTCGGGCAACGAGCGGAAAACCACCGACGATGCTGAAGAAAGTTTTTCGGCTACCCAATCGACACGGTGCGATTTTTTAACATGCGAGAAAGCTTGCGCTGTATGCGTACCTTCGGCCAAAAGCTCGTTCAATTCCGAAATTAAGGTTTTCATTTCGGGAATGAATTCTATCAAACCTTCGGGAATAAGTGCAACGCCAAAGTTTTCGCCGTTCTCGGCACGTTTAGCAATTACATCGGCAATACCATCAACAATTTCGCCCAAAGTTTGCTCTTTTGCAGCTACTTCTTCCGAAATTAAACAGATGTTGGGTTGGGTTTGCAAAGCACATTCCAAAGCAATGTGCGAAGCCGAACGCCCCATCAATTTAATGAAGTGCCAATATTTTTTTGCCGAATTGGCATCGCGCATAATGTTTCCAATTAACTCGGAATAAACTTTACAAGCAGTATCGAAACCAAACGAAGTTTCAATCATTTCGTTTTTTAAGTCGCCATCAATTGTTTTGGGACAACCAACTACCTGAACACCTGCATTTATTTTGGCATAATACTCGGCCAAAACGCAAGCATTGGTATTTGAGTCGTCGCCGCCAATAACCACTACAGCATTAATGCCAAGTTGTTTGCAATTTTCGAGGCCTTGATCGAACTGGCTTTCTTCCTCGAGCTTTGTACGTCCCGAGCCAATAATATCGAAACCACCTGTATTGCGATATTCATCAATAATATCGGAAGTTAATTCAACCACATTATTTTTGATGAATCCTTCGGGGCCACCAAGGAAACCGAAAAGCTTGTTTTCGGGGTTAAGGCTTTTTAATCCATCGAACAAACCCGAAATTACGTTATGACCGCCGGGAGCCTGACCACCCGAAAGAATTACGCCCACGTTGATAACCGGAGCCGATAATTTTTCGCTGCTTGCTTCAAAGGTAATCATTGGCAAACCGTAAGTATTAGGAAACAATTCTTTAATTGCGTCCTGATCGGCAACCGACTGAGTTGCTTTACCTTCTACTGCTTTCACATTGCCTTTTAAAGCCTTTGGTAATTTGGGCTGATATTTTGCCCTCTCTTTTTGTAATGCACTAATAGCCATTGACTTGAGATTTTATTTGTAGTTTAAATTTTAAAAATAATTCTAATAACACTTTCAAAAAAACAGTAAGATATTTTTTCCAAAATCGAACGAAAATAACAGAAAAATATGATTATCAGCATCTTTTACACCATAAACTATTGAAGCAAACAAGAAAATTTAATCATTTTTTAGCATTCGTTTCTGCAAAAAGTGAAACGACGAATTAAAATTTGGTTTAACAAGAGCAGTTAATTGACAATAATGGTTATTGATACAAAACAAGATCAAACAAGCTCGATTATTTTCAGGCTTATTTTTGGGCACAAAAAAAAGCAGCAACCGGTTTTCTTTTCCAATTGCTGCTTTAATCAATGTACCCTATTCAATTTAAAATCATTTCGACTTTACCTGTAGCTTTTGTTTGCTCAACCTTGTACGATCGGGCAAAGTTCAGAATATTTTCAATACATTTCTCCGGGGCTTTGTACCTTTCATCCATATCGACATAACTCATTGTTTTGAAGTCGATTTGGCCGGATTTTTTGTAATTATTGAAAAAAAGTTTTAAAGTAAAAAAATTCATCATAGGCAATTAATTCTTTAGTTATAACAACATAACGAGCCTACAATGAATTTATTTTACGAGCATTGTATTTTTTTAATCTTTTGTAAGAATCAGTCCTTTACTGGTTATTATTTTTCGCAAATTAATAAGCGCGTAACGCATACGCCCCAAAGCAGTATTGATACTCACACCGGTTTGATCGGCAATTTCTTTGAAGCTTAGCCCCAAATAATGCCGCATAACAACCACTTGCCGTTGATCGTCGGGCAGCTCTTCGACCAAAACACGTACTTCGCTTAAAATTTGCTCATTAATAATCAAATCCTCGATGTTGTCATCGGAAAACTTACTCGAATTGAACAAATCAATTTCGGTACCGTCGTTCGATAATGTATTCAGGTTTTTCTCCTTCCTGTAATGGTCAATAATCAGGTTATGTGCAATACGCATCACCCACGAAACAAATTTACCATTGTCGGTGTATTTGCCCATATTTAACGAACGAACCACCTTGATAAAGGTATCCTGAAAAATATCTTCGGCTAAATGATGGTTTTTTACGGTTATCATTATATACGTAAAAACCTTGTCTTTATAACGATTAATGAGAATTTCGAGTGATGGGAAATCACCATTTATATACGATTGAACCAACTCATTATCGCTCAGCTTAATTCTGTCGATCATTACCTTCTATTTTGAGATTAATAAGGTAGAGTTGTTTCTATAAAGTATCTCCTATCGGTTTAAATGGTGAAACAAAATGTTAACTTTGCTCCAAAAATAGGTAAATTTTATTTACATGCAAACAATTTAGCAATAAATGTCAAGTTCAGTCAATTTTTCGGAAAACATACATATAAAAGGAGCCCGCCTCCACAATTTAAAAAACATTGAACTGGTAATACCCCGCAACAAGTTGGTTGTCATTACCGGGGTATCGGGTTCGGGCAAGTCAACACTGGCTTTCGATACACTTTATGCCGAAGGGCAAAGGCGTTATGTCGAAAGTTTATCGTCGTATGCTCGCCAGTTTTTGGGACGTATCAACAAACCCGAAGTCGATTTTATTAAAGGGATACCACCTGCCATTGCCATTGAGCAGAAAGTGAACACCCGCAACCCGCGTTCAACCGTGGGTACATCAACCGAGATATACGATTACCTGAAACTGCTTTTTGCACGTGTAGGTAAAACCATATCGCCTGTTTCGGGTCGCGAAATCAAAAAGAACGATGTAAGCGATGTTGTTGACTTTATTTTATCGTACCCCGAAGGCACACGAGTGCTCATACTCACGCCCTTTCACACACATCACGGGCGTAAAATTGAAGAAGAAATCGGGCTGCTGTATCAACAAGGCTTTACCCGTATCGAATTGGATAACGAGGTTTTACGCATCGATTCGGCCGAAACACTGGAGAAAATCCATGGCAAAAACGACCAAATCAACCTGATGATTGACCGCGTTGAAGTAAACAACGAAGAAGATACTCTTAGTCGAATTGCCGATTCGGTACAAACCGCTTTTAACGAAGGGCACAGCACTTGTTTAGTGAAAATATTTTCGGGCGAAAAGGTCATCAGCGAAACCTTTTCGAACCGCTTCGAACTCGACGGGATGGTATTTGAAGAGCCCACTCCCGATATGTTCAGCTTTAACAACCCCATTGGTGCTTGTCCTCGTTGCGAAGGTTACGGAAAGGTAATCGGCATCGACCCCGATTTGGTAATCCCCAACAAAACCCTGTCGGTTTACGACGAAGCCATTGTTTGCTGGAAAGGCGATAAAATGTCGGAATGGAAAAACCGACTGATCGAAACTGCCCACCATTTCGATTTTCCGATACACAGGCCTTATTACGAATTGAGCGATGCCCAAAAAGAACTGCTCTGGACCGGCAACGAATATTTCAGCGGCCTCGATCGGTTTTTTCAGATGCTCGAAGAAAACACCTACAAAATTCAGTACCGTGTAATGCTGGCGCGCTACCGGGGAAAAACCACCTGCCCCGATTGCAAAGGGTCGCGCCTTAAAAAAGAAGCCGGTTACGTAAAAGTTGAGGGGCACTCGTTACAAGAATTGGTTTTGTTGCCCGTATCGAAGCTTCGGGTGCTGTTCGAACAACTCCAACTCGATGAACACGATCAAAAAATAGCAACTCGTTTATTGAAAGAAATTAATGTGAGGCTTGAATTTTTGTGCGACGTGGGTTTGGGCTACCTTACCCTTAACCGCTTATCTAACACGCTTTCGGGTGGCGAATCGCAGCGCATTAACCTGGCAACCTCGTTGGGTAGCGGACTGGTAGGATCGCTTTATATTTTAGATGAACCCAGCATTGGGCTCCACTCGCGCGATACCCAACGACTCATTAAAGTATTGCTAAAACTACGCGACATAGGGAATACCGTTATTGTTGTTGAACACGATGAAGAAATTATGCGTGCTGCCGATTTGTTGATCGATATTGGCCCTGGTGCCGGAATGCATGGTGGTGAAATAATTTTTATAGGCGACCAAAAAGCACTCAACAAAGACACAAAAAGCCTTACTGCGGCTTATTTAAGTGGAAAGGAAATTATTGAAATGCCCAAAAAACGCCGCAAATGGAACAATTTTATTCAACTAACCGGTGCCCGCGAAAACAACCTTAAAAACATCGACGTAAAATTCCCGCTTAATGTAATGACGGTGATTACCGGCGTAAGTGGCTCGGGCAAATCGTCGTTGGTAAAGCAAGTGCTCTACCCTGCCCTGGCCAAGCAATTTGGTGCGTATGGCGAACATACCGGCCAACACGACAAAATCAACGGAGACATACATTTAATTCAAGGCATCGAGTTTGTCGATCAAAACCCCATTGGCAAGTCGTCGCGCTCGAACCCGGTAACCTACCTAAAAGCATTCGACGAAATAAGGGCACTGTTTGCCCAACAAAAAATGGCCAAACACATGGGCATAAAACCTTCGCACTTCTCGTTTAACGTTGATGGCGGCCGTTGTGACGAATGCCAGGGCGAAGGACAAATAAAAGTTGAGATGCAGTTTATGGCCGACATTTACCTTACCTGCGAAAGCTGTGGAGGTAAAAGGTATAAAGACGACATACTGGAAATAAAGTACAAAGAAAAAAACATTTACGATGTACTGGAAATGACCGTAAATCAAGCCATCGAATTTTTTGGGAGCGGAATCAGCAGCACAGAAAAGAAAATTGTAAAACGGCTGCAACCATTGCAGGACGTAGGTTTGGGATACGTACATCTTGGGCAATCGTCGAGCACCCTCTCGGGAGGTGAAAGCCAACGGGTTAAATTGGCTTCGTTTTTGGCCAAAGAAACAACCGAACCCACTTTGTT
>JAFGAF010000511.1 GCA_016933815.1 Prolixibacteraceae bacterium | reverse complement strand
CAGCTTTTCAGCGTAAAAATAAGATTATTGAAAACTAATATGTTACAATAGTAGGATTAAAATATTTTTCCGGCTAATTTTGTGCTGATGTGAAAACAAAGGGCCTGAGCCCTAACTTACTGTAATTCAGTATAGTGTTCTCTCATTTTGTTCTTTTTTTATGCCAAAAGGGGTTAATGAGTAACTTTTGGCGTTTTTCATTGACACAAATATACGCGTTATTTATTTGATATACAAATATATGACGTGTTATTTGTGTTTTTTTCAAGAGAGAACCAAAGAAAAATTTAACAGCAGCCGACAAAGGCAAAATTATTGTTTACAGCATCAAAAGCGTTATAGCCAAACGTTTTCCCGAACTTTTTGACTTGTTTTCCGATCTGGCCGACAGCCGAAAGCGCATTGAATATTCTGTAAGTGAAATTGTTATGGGGGCATTGTTTATGTTCCTGCTAAAAGAAACCTCACGAAATGGCTATAACAATGACCGGCGCGATGCCGTTTTTGCAAAAAACTATTTTCGCCATTTTAAGATGGAGTTGCCCCATCCCGATACCATTGACGATGTGTTACGTGTTTTATTGCCCGGACAAATTGAAGCAATAAAAGCTCAATTGGTAAGTAAATTATTTGAGCAAAAGTTGTTACGCGAACTCCGTTTCCTTGGCAAATACTATTTTGTGGCTGTTGATGCCACCGGTTTCCATACATTCGACCACAAGCATTGCGAACATTGTCTTACAAAAACATCAAAAAATGGTGTAACCACATGGTTCCACTACGTACTGGAAGCTAAATTGGTAACCTCATCGGGGCTTGCCATATCGATAGCCTCGGAGTTTATTGAAAATTCTTCCGGACGGGATTTCGAAAAGCAGGACTGCGAACAAAAAGCCTTTGTCCGTTTGGCCGCCAAAATAAAACAATTCTTCCCCCGCCTGCCCATTTGCATACTGGCTGATGGCCTGTACCCCAATAAAAATGTGTTCAGCATTTGTCGGCAGAACAATTGGGGCTTTATAATCACCCTTAAAGATGGAAATTTAAGAACTTTCCACCAGGAAGTTGAATTGCTCAAAGGCATTCAAAAAGAACGGGAGGTTTACCGCGCCAACACAACAACACGCACCAAACTTATATACAAATACCTGAACGATATTGAATATGAAGGGCACAATTACTCATGGGTATGGTGCGAAGAAACAACAACCCGCCTATCCGATAAACGGGAAGACAAGCAAAGGTTTGTTTACATTACCAACATAAAACAATCATCGAACATCGTGGTAAGCACAGCCGATGGGGGGCGCTTACGTTGGAAAATCGAGAATGAAGGTTTTAACACGCAGAAAAACCAAGGGTATCAATTAGAACACAAGTTTTCACGAACATCCTACACCGCCATGCAAAACTATTACCAGTTGCTCCAGGTTGCCCACATGATAAACCAATTTGTAGAAAAAAGCACCCAAGTAGTCAAATTAATGGGCGAACATTCCAAACAAACAATAATGGCATTATGGAAAGACCTGGTCACATACCTCAAAAGTATTCCTTACACTATGCAGCAACTGATGGGGTTTTTATCAGGTTAAAACAAATCATACGGTATAAAACCCGTTGTGGAAATACCCCGTTCCCGAATTCGGGGGTTAACAATTTAAAACACAAAAAAAGTACTGAAAAATAACACATGCGCTACCTAAATGTTTTGGTGAAACACCAAACAGCTGGGTATTGCCTAATCTCAAATAACCCCGGTTGACGGACCGAAAAAAAATACTCGCTGAGTTTTTG
>JAFGAF010000510.1 GCA_016933815.1 Prolixibacteraceae bacterium | reverse complement strand
CTTTATGTGTTTTTAAAAGATGCTTTGATCCGAAAGTTTGGTGCCGAATGGTATGCCGAACTCGAAGTAGCTGCACAACATATTCAGCAAATGGGTAAATAGCAATAAGTTATCTGCAGGTTTGATAGTAACTGGCAGACAGTCAGGTGAATAGTGTGTAATTATTGAAATTGAATCGTTATTACGAAATGCCCTTGTTTGGTAAGCATCAACAGTAATGATTATTAGCTATGGGCATTCTCCCACCATAGCGGGGCAGGCTATCTGACATAGAAAAACAAATTATACTCAGAAATAAATAATGAAAAAGCTATTTTTGTATGAAAACTGCTGAAATACTATGAGTAATATCAAACTATTTGAAAGCAAGCAAATAAGAACTGTTTGGAATGAAAGCGACCAAAAATGGTATTTTGTAGTTGCAGATGTTGTACAGGTATTGACTGAAACTCCAGATCCTAAAGATTATTTAAAAAAAATGAGAAAGCGTGACCAACAGCTTTCTCAAGGGTGGGGACAAATTGTCACCCCCCTTTCAGTTGAAACATCAGGTGGAAAACAAAAACTTAATTGTGCTAATGCTCAAGGACTTTTAAGAATAATTCAGTCTATTCCATCACCGAAAGCAGAACCTTTTAAATTATGGTTAGCAAAAGTTGGTTCAGAAAGACTTGAAGAAATTGAAAACCCTGAATTAGCAACTCAAAGAACACGAGAAATTTATAAACTGAAAGGATATCCCGACGATTGGATTGAAAAACGAATGCGTAGTATTGCAATTCGTGAAGAATTAACTGACGAGTGGAAAAACAGGGGAATCAAAGAACAGATTGAATACTCAATTTTAACTGCAGAAATCTCAAAAGCAACGTTTGGTTTAACTCCCTCAGATTATAAAAAATTGAAAGGTCTCAAAAGTCAGAATCTAAGAGACCATATGACAGACCTTGAATTGATTTTTTCAATGTTAGGTGAAGCATCAACAAAAGAAATAGTCGTAAATACAAATCCTCTTGGATTTATTGAAAACAAGAAAGCAGCGAAAGCTGGTGGAAAAATTGCAGGTGATGCCAGAAAAAAACTTGAAATAAAATCAGGGAAAAAAGTAGTTTCTACAGAGAATTATTTACCTGAATCCAAAAAGAAAAGAATAAATCCGAAAGACGATAAATAAAAGGCAACTGGTAATAAGTTTTATAAAAAATGCCGGATTAGCAAGTCATCAATCGGCTCAAACTTTTGCCAACTCTTTATTGTGCCGATAAATAACAGCTACGCGAATGCAACTTTTAATACCACCTACGTTCTGTTCTTATTTTTTATACTTTTATCGTTATTTAAAAAGCATGGTGTTTTTGAATCAATCATAATTGTATGCGCTTAAACCTTATTCTTCTGCTCTTGTTTGCCTGTTCCGTTTTCTCGATGGGGCAAAAACCAACATATTATCTACATCCCGATAAAAAATTGGTGCAGTACAGTTATGAACGTTGGGATGCCGACAAAGGCTTGCCTTCAAATTCATTGTTATACGTACATCAGTCGAAACAGGGCTACATTTGGTTAAGCGGCTATTCTGGGTTAATACGTTACAACGGGCAACAATTCAACACTTTCAATAATTTAAATGTCGATGTTTTTAACACCAATATTATCCGCAATATTACAGAAGATGAAGAAGGTACTTTGTGGATGACCACTCAGGGTAATGCCCTGCTCAGCTATAAAAACGGCAACTTCGAAGCGCATGGTCAATCCGAGGGGCTTTGGCAATTGTATCGTGGTTTGTTTATCGATAATGAAAACCGTGTGTGGGCAGCTTCGCCCGAAAAAGGTTGGTTTTATTATCAAAATGGCCAGTTCAAATATATTGACTACTCATCGTCATTAAATAATATTGAAGTTAGGGTAATTGCCCAATCAAAAACAGGAGCAATTTGGTTCGGAACCATGGGCGAAGGTTTGTTCTTGTACGAAAATGGTAAACTGTTAAATCTCACCACCGATAACGGTTTGCTGAGCAATTGGGTTTACTCGCTTTTTGTTGATGAGAACGATAAATTATGGATTGGAACAAATAAAGGAATTTGTACTTATAACGGACACCGCTTTGTTCATGTTCACAATGAAATAAACACTGTAGTAAATGCAATTATTACCGATCGGTTTGGAAGTTTTTGGTTTGGAACTTACAATGGGTTATACCGTTACATCCCATTTAAGCAGCAGCTCGAAAATGTTAAGAGCAGTAACGGTTTGGCCAATAATTTTATTGTCGATTTGCAATTCGATTTGGAAGGCAGTTTGTGGGCGACCCATTACAAAGGAGGGCTTACCCGTATTAAAGATGGTAAGTTTATAAACTACACCCAAAATGGTGGTTTGCCCGGAAAAGTTGTTAACTCGGTATTCGAAACACCAAACGGGAGTTTGCTGGCCGGTTTTGACAATGGCGCGTTGGTCGAAATTGACAATGGAAATATTAAATCGTTATCGCAGAATAAAAGGTTTGGTAATGCTCGTATCAGGCATGTAATGGTCGATAATCGAAAAAATATGTGGATTTCGACATACAATGGACTGTTGAAAATTGATGAAAAGCTAAACGAAAAATGGTTCAAAGCCGATAATGGTTTTTTCGACAACCAGTTCAGACTTACTTTTCAAGATTCGAAAGGAAATATTTGGGTGGGCTCGCGAAACAATGGAGTTGTTATGCTCGATAATAACAACAAAGTATTGGCGCATTTCAATGTCGAAAACGGTTTGCTGTCGAATTTAGTTATGGCTGTTGAAGAAGATCATAACGGGAATATTTGGGTGGGAACAAGCGAAGGCGACGGATGCCTGAATAAAATCGACCAGCAGGGCAAAATCAGCTCATTCACACATGCCCAAGGCTTCGACGGCGAAATAGTGTTCAATATTTATTCAGAAAAAAATGGCGATATTTGGTTGGCTACTGTCGATGGGCTTTGGCTGTATAAGGAGGCTGTTTTTACACGGTTCTCAACTAAAAATGGCTTATTGAACAATACTGTTTACGATATTTTGGCCGATGATGTAGGTTTTCTTTGGTTGCCCTTTGAAAGCGGGATAATGAAAGTTCGGAAAGATGATTTGCTGGCCATATTGAACGAACCCGATCGACGGCTCGAATGCAGGTTGTATAACCAATACGACGGAATGACAAATGCCGAATGCAACTCTACTGCACAAGCACTAAAAATGAAAAATGGCAGTTTGATATTTCCAACACTCGACGGACTTTCAATAATCGATCCACAAGACGAAATCATCAATAATTTCATTCCGCCGGTTATAATCGATGAGTTGATTGTCGATCAGCAGCATTATTCAGTTTACACTGATGATTTGGCTTTTGAACCCGACAAGTCGCGTTTTACCTTCGGGTTTTCGGGGTTGAGTTTGTACGAGCCCGAAAAAGTTTTGTTTAGGTACAAGTTGAGCGGGTTTGATAAAGACTGGGTTGAAACGTCTGTGCCAACAGTATCGTACACTAATTTGCCCCACGGTAAATACATGTTTACGGTGTTGGCTTGTAATAACGACGGGGTGTGGAACCAAAAAGGTGCTTCATTATCGTTTATTGTTAAGCCAAAGTTTACCGAAACCGGTACTTTTTATATAATTGTGCTGATTGCCTCGTTTCTGGCTTTGTTCGTTTTGTACATGCTTTTTGTCGATGGTTTGCGGCGCAACCAGCTTCGGCTCGAAAAGCAGGTGGCAATCCGGAACCGTGAAGTTATTGATAAAAACGAAGCCTTGGAATTGCTTATGGGTGAGGTGAAAAAGCAAAACGAAACACTTAAATGGCAAAAAAACGAAATCGAAAAACAAACCGTTGAGTTGCAAAGGCAAAAAGAAGAGCTCGATAGCAATATTCAATCGAAAGAAAAAATCATTTCGGTAATTTCACACGATTTACGAAGCCCATTGGGCAATATTCAAAACATGCTCACTTTGTTGATTGAAAAAAAAGAGCAATTCGACGAAACCAAAAAAGAACGCATTTTAATAAGTTTGCTCGAAATTTCAAAATCGACATTTTATTTGCTCGACAACTTGCTGAGCTGGTCGCGAAGCCAGCGCGGACACTTGGTTTATGAGCCGCAAATGTTTTTGATTGAGCCGCTTGTTAACGATATCAAGAAAATGCTTTCTTATCAATGCCATAAAAAATCAATTACTGTAAGCATCAATATCGATCAGTCGGAGTTGGTTTTTGGCGACATGAACATGATTAAAACAATTTTTAGGAATATTCTTGAAAACGCCATTAAATTTACCAACGAAGGCGGACAAATTTCGGTAAGTTCGGAGCTTAAACAAAATTACATTACCTACGCAATTCGAGATAACGGAGTAGGAATGACTTCCGATCAGGTTTCGCGCATTGTTAACGACAGGGAACCTGCTTCGACATACGGAACTCACCGCGAAAAAGGCAGCGGTTTGGGTTTGTTGTTGTGCAAAGATTTTATCAAAAAGAACGGCGGTATTTTCGATGTAGAAAGCAAGCCCGGCGAAGGCACCGTTTTTTATGTTTCATTAAAGCGCTTTCAGGTGTAAATAAGCATCCAAATGCAATGTTGCTTGAATCTTTTCCCTATTTTTGCGCTTTTTAAAGCCTTTATGTTATGAGTACTTCAAAAATGAATATGCCCGAAAAAATATGGGAAAAAGGTATTCCCGTTGACGAGTTAATTGAGAAATTTACCGTTGGATCAGATCGCGAAATGGATATGTTTTTGGCTCCCTTCGATGTGTTGGGGTCAATTGCCCATGTACGCATGTTGCATTCAATCGATCTGATTACCGATAACGAACTTCCGCAAATTATCAACGAGCTGGTTCATATTTACCATCAAATTGAAAATGGTGAATTTAAAATCGAACAGGGTATCGAAGATGTTCATTCGCAGGTTGAGCTGATGCTGACCCGTAAGCTCGGAAATGTTGGCAAAAAAATTCATAGCGGGCGCTCGCGCAACGATCAGGTGTTACTCGATCTGAAGTTGTTTGCTCGTAACGAAATCAAACAATTGGTTGAATTGTCGAATCGCCTTTTCGACGTGTTGATTGCCCGAAGCGAAGCCACAAAAGACATCCTTATTCCGGGCTATACCCACTTGCAGGTTGCAATGCCTTCGTCGTTCGGTTTGTGGTTTGGTGCTTATGCCGAAAGCCTTACCGACGATCTTCAGTTAATGAATGCAGCTTGGAGCATTACCAACCAAAATCCACTTGGATCGGCTGCCGGTTACGGTTCAAGCTTTCCGCTAAACCGTCAAATGACAACCGATTTGCTGGGCTTCGATTCCATGAACTACAACGTGGTTTACGCACAAATGGGAAGGGGGAAAATGGAAAAAACAGTCGCCTTTGCCATGTCGTCAATTGCAGCAACCTTGTCGAAATTGGCTTTCGATGTGTGCCTGTTTACCAGTCAAAACTTTGGATTTGTAAGCTTGCCCGATAATATTACCACCGGTTCGAGCATTATGCCGCATAAAAAAAACCCCGATGTTTTTGAACTCCTTCGCTCACATTGTAACCGCATACAGGCTTTGCCCAACACCATTACTTTAATGGTTAACAATTTACCCAGTGGCTATTTTCGCGACCTTCAAATTATTAAAGAAGTATTTTTGCCGGCTTTTGACGAATTGAAGGATTGCCTCAAAATTGCTGCTTATGCTATTGAATTTATGAAGGTGAACAATAAAGTGCTCGACGATAAACGTTACGACCTTATTTTTAGTGTTGAAGAGGTGAACAAACTAGCTGCCGAGGGGATGCCTTTTCGCGATGCCTATAAATATGTAGCACAAAAAATTATGGATGGCAATTTTGTACCTGTCAAAAAAGTGAAGCATACCCACGAAGGCAGCATCGGAAATTTGTGCAACGAGCAAATAAACAACAAAATGAAAAACATTGTAGGGCACTTTAATTTTGAAAAGATCGATAGTGCTATTGTTGAATTGCTAAAACCAATGGGTGTTCTGTAGTAGTTGCTTAATTTGATTCTTAAATTTTTTATATTGTATAAGCATAAAAACAAATGCCTGAAAAATGAATTTTCAGGCATTCGATTTTTATAGGGTTATGTTGCATTATTTCACTTCGCCATTGGCAATCAGCCACTCAGCAATCTGAACTGCGTTAAGTGCAGCACCTTTTTTAATTTGGTCGCCAACACACCAAAAAGTAAGCCCTTTGCCCGAAACATCTTTGCGCAAACGGCCAACATAAACATCGTCTTTGCCCGAAACGAACAAAGGCATTGGGTATTGTTTTTCTGTAGGATTATCAAGAACAGTTAAACCCTCAAAGTTTTCCATGGCCGAACGCACTTGGTTTACGTCAAGTTCGTTTTCGGTTTCAACCCAAATGGCTTCCGAGTGGGCACGTGCAACCGGAATACGGATGCATGTAGCCGAAACTTCAGCTTCGGTGTGCATAATTTTTTTGGTTTCCCAGTTCATTTTCATTTCCTCTTTGGTGTAATCGTTGTCGAGGAATACATCAATTTGAGGAATGATGTTCATGGCCAATTGATACGGGAATTTGTTGGGTGTAACAGCTTCGCCGTTGGCAACTTGTTTTATTTGTTCTTCGAGTTCGGCAATACCTTGTGCCCCGGCGCCACTTGCTGCCTGGTATGTTGCACAATGTACACGCGTAATTTTCGATAAATCGTTAATAGGTTTCAAAGCCACTACCATTTGTATGGTCGAACAGTTAGGATTGGCAATAATGTTGCGTGGGCGCACCTTCGAATCTTCGGGGTTCACCTCAGGTACAACCAAGGGCACATCGTCGTCGTAGCGGAATGCGCTCGAGTTGTCGATCATGATGGCGCCGTGTTTGGTAATTGTTGATGCATATTCCTTGGAGATACCAGCTCCGGCCGATGTTAAAGCGATGTCGATATCCTTAAAGTCATCGCCATGTTTTAACTCCTTAACCACTAATTTTTTTCCTTTAAACTCGTATGTTTTACCTGCGCTTCGCGCCGATCCAAACAATACCAACTCGTCGAGCGGGAAATTCCGCTCATCCAGCACTTGCAGGAACTCTTGCCCTACAGCGCCACTTGCACCAACAATTGCGACTCTCATAATCGTAATCTTTAATAATTTGTTATACCTTTAAAAAATTTTAAAAATCTCTCGAAAGGCAAAAATATGGTTTGTAGGCAAAATATCACCATTCGGTACCGTTTTTTTTACAATTTGCTACTGGTTTTGACTTTAATTTTAAGTAAAAACACTTTTTCACAGATTATTTGGAACGAAAATTTCGAAATTCCCGAAAAAGGCTATTGGTCCGACCCCGAAGGTTTATTACTTTCCGATTTTGATGGCGTGCAATGGATGCTCGATGTTTCGCGTTGTGTTTTTTCCGATGAAAACGATTATGCCAAAACTGTTGCAACATCGGGCGGGCGTTTCGAAGTGCTCGATTCAGATGGCGAACTTACCTGGTATTCCGAAATATTAGATATATCGGGTCACGAATTGCTCAGGCTTTCGGTTGAAACCGGCGAAACGGGCAGCGGCTCCAATGAGGATAATAAATACATAAACGCTTTTTATCGTATCGACAACGGACCGGAATTGCCTTTTGAACCGATAGCCGGAGTTGCGGGCAATTGGGGGAGTGCCGTGCTCGAACAATCGGGAATATTGGGTAGCAGCCTGCAAATTGTAATTAAAATTAATGGCTCGTATGCCAACGACAAAGTTTTTATCGACAATGTGTTGGTCGAGTCGATCGATTCATCGTTGTTCAGCGCTCACCATATCAATTGGGTACAAGTGCCCATGTTTGCTTTTACAGGCGATACTGCTCAAATAATTGCAGCTACTTATAACGAAAACAATCAAATAATTGCCGATTCTGAAATTTCGCTTTTGCTAAATGGGGCATTCGATTTTATTAATTTCGAAGGAACTGAAAATGGCTTTTATACCTGGCGCGTTGTTTCGCAAAGCGATGGCGTCAGATCTTTTTCGGTGAGCGATAGTGCCAATATTTTAGCCCCTGTTGATAGTTCGGTGAATTATTTCAATAAAACCGATTTGATTCAATTCGATGATTTTGAAAATCAGCAGGGAACGCAATGGGCTCTAAACCAACACTGGCAAATATCAACCGAAAATCCGATAGTTGGTCAGTCTTCAATAAAGCATGTTGAACAAGAACAGGAAGGCCTTTCGGAGCTTTTGTACAATGAACAGGTTTTCAGCCTCGATGAGAAGGAGTTTCTTTTTTCGTTTGTTTTACGAAACGGTAACTGGGATCCCTCAAGTTCAAACTATTTTTATTTGTGGTTGGTCGATAACAGTACCTCGGCACAGATGGGCGGCTATGCAATTGGAGTCAACCTTGTTGAAAGCGACGACTTGGTTTCGCTTTGGAAAATGGAAAATGGTGCCCCGGTTGAGCGCTTAATCACTACTAATTTTGATTGGCAAGCCGGCCAAACGGTTCAATTAAATTGTATGAGAACGGCAGCCGGAATTTGGACCTTGAACATCACCGATCTGTTCAGTGGCGAAACCCAAACAGCCTCGGGTGCTGATAAGCAATTCGTGCAAATTGAACAACTTAGCTTGAGTTTTGCTTACACAGCTACCCGCTCGGGGCAGTTGTGGTTCGATAACATGTTAGTGCTTGGCCAAAATATTCCACCCTTTATTGTAAATGTCGAAGTTAATGGCGATGGGTCAATCGATGTGCTTTTGAATGAGGCTATTGAAACCGGATTGTTGAACATCAACAGTTTTAAGGTAAAAGGGAAAAGTGGCAAAGAGTATGCAGTTCAATCGTTTGATGTGCTTGATTCAAAAAGGATACGTCTTGAGCTTGATGCTGTTAATGAGGCTTATTTAACAGTCGAAGTTTATAATATTACCGATCTCGGAGGCGAGTTAAGCGCTTTTTCGAAATTTGAATTCAACTATGCTTTACCTGCTCAGGCTTTCGATTTGGTCATTACCGAAATTATGGCCGATCCAAATCCGCCGGTAGCTTTGCCCGATCTGGAATACATCGAAATATACAATCGAAGCAATAAAAATATAAGGCTCGAAAACTGGACTTTGTTTGTTCGGAATAAACACTATCCAATTCCTGAGTTTACAATTATGCCGGGCCAATACGCCGTTTTGTGCAGTTCCGAAATGGCAGCGGCATTCGAAGGAAACAATTCTTTTGTGGCGATGAAAAGTTTTCCGGCTTTGCTCAATGGTGGCACAATTGTCGAAATTGTTGCACCTGAGGGAAAGCTAATCGATAGAATTGTGTATTCCGACCGGTGGTATGCTGATGAGGAAAGAGACAATGGCGGCTACAGCTTGGAGCGTATCGATACTGAACGGCTTTGTCATCAGGCTCTTAACTGGAGGGCTTCACTCAGTTCAACCGGGGGTACGCCCGGTACTGTAAATTCAGTAAACGGCAGTAATCCCGATAACGAACCTCCTGTTTTACAGGCGGTAAACATACTGTCGTACAGCAACATCGAAGCGGTTTTCGATGAGCCAATCGATTCCTTTTCGGCTATACTTAATGCGAATTATTCGTTGCAGGGGCTTGCAATAAGTCAAATTGAATATACTGTTGGTGAAAATAAGGTGAGCATCAGCTTGTCCTTCCCTCTTAAAATCAACACCAATTATCAGCTCGAAGTTGAAAATATTACCGACGAATGCGGAAATATGGCATCGAAAATGATGGTTCCTTTTGCAAAGGCCGAGCTAACAAAGGGCGATATTCTTATCAGCGAAGTGTTGTTTAATCCTTATACACATGGTGTCGATTTTGTAGAGTTGTACAATAATTCGGGACTTACCATCGATTTGCTTAACTTAAAGCTGGCCAACCGCGATGATTCACTCAATTTGAAAGCTGTTTACGAAATAACATCGCTGCATGCACATTTTGCCAATAAAACATATTTGGCACTTACAGTCGATCCCGAAAATATTATTGAAAATTACTATACCCCTTTTACCGACAAAGTTTATAAGGCCGATCGTATTCCTGCATACAATAACGATAAAGGTACTGTAGTTTTGTTGAGCGATTCGATGCTTGTGCTCGATGAGTTGGTTTACAATGAGAACATGCACAGCGAATGGTTGCGCGATGCCGAAGGGGTTTCGCTTGAGCGGGTGTCGTTCAATGTTGAAAGTTATGAAGCATCAAACTGGCAATCGGCATCGTCGCTGGTAGGTTATGCAACGCCCGGGTACGAAAATTCGCAAAACGAAATTGTAGCCGAACAGCAAGCCGAAATGCTTTTCGAATCGAACGAAGTTTCGCCTAATGGCGATAGTTACAACGATGAGTTGGTGATTACTTTTGCGCTCGATAAACCGGGGTACCTGGCAAATGTTTACGTTTATAATGCCATGGGTTTTGAGTTGAAAAGATTGATGAACAACGAATTGATCGGAAACCTTAATGAGGTTGTTTACGATGTTCGCGATGCCAACAACGAGTTACTCCCTTTGGGTACTTATGTTGTTTTGGCCGAGCTGCTTCATTTCGACGGACCCAAAAAAGTTTTTAAAGCAGCTTTTCATGTAACCGATAAGCAATAAAAAACAGTACTGCAAGCTTGTTTCGTGCCCGCAGTACTGTGTTATTTCGAAGTAAGCCGGTTGTTTAGGCTTCAATCAATGCTTTGTATTCGTCGGCACTAAGCAAATCGCCAAGTTCCGAAGTGTCGCTCATTTTAATCTTGATCATCCATCCGCCGCCATAGGGGTCTTTGTTGACCATTTCGGGCTCGTCGTCGAGTGCCGTGTTCTTCTCGGTAATTTCGCCGCTAACAGGCATAAATAAATCCGAAACGGTTTTAACTGCTTCAACAGTGCCAAACGTTTCATCTTTGGCCAAAGTTTCGCCTTCGGTTTCGATTTCAACAAACACAATATCGCCAAGTTCGCCCTGTGCATAGTCGGTTATTCCAACAATGGCAATGTCGCCTGCGGTTTTTACCCATTCGTGCTCTTTGGTATACTTAAGATCTTCAGGAATATTCATGATTAAATTGTTTTTAAAATTTCAATGTCAAATGTAAAAAGAAATTTTCGAAAAAGAACATGATTAAAATACGATATTACATTTAGTCTGTCATTGTAAAAAGAAATATATTTGTTTGCTCATTAAAATGAATAATTATGGCCCTTATTGAATTACAATCATTGGAACAAATCGACCGAGCTGCTGTTGAATTTTTAACTTTAACGGGCAACAACAAAGTATTTGCTTTTTATGGCGAGATGGGTGCGGGCAAAACCACATTTATAAAAGCCGTTTGCAAGGCCATGGGCGTAACCGATAATATTACCAGCCCCACTTTTGCGTTGGTAAACGAATATGCATGCGAAAATGGTGAGCCAATTTATCATTTCGATTGTTACCGATTAAAAAATATTGCCGAAGCATACGATATTGGATTGGAAGAGTATTTGTGGTCGGGTACGTTTTGTTTTATCGAGTGGCCCGAAAAAATTGAAGAGCTTTTGCCTCCTCACTGTGTTGATGTTCAGATTAAAACATTGTCGGATAACAGCAGGCGTATAGTTGTTGGCGATAAATAGTTGTAAATTTAAAGTATAAGCATTAATTTCAGCATCTTAAATTTTGACCAATATGACCGATCAGCCAACATCGAGGTTGTTTCATTTCGATGAGCAGCAACTAATGCCTGCCGAAGAGAAACTTGAGGTGATGAAATCAGGAAAAAAAATCAGCATTGGCATACCTGCTAATACCAGTGAAGACGAGCAATGCCTGCCATTTACCCCGCAGGCTGTCGAAATGTTGGTCGATGCCGGTCACGAAGTGAAAATTGAAAGCAATGCCGGCATTAAAGCACGTTATACCGATTTGGAATATTCCGAAACAGGTGCTCAGGTTTGCAACAGTAAAACTGAAATCTTTCAATGCGATTTTATAATTAAAGTAGCCCCTTTTTCGTCCGACGAAATTGATCTGTTGAGAGGCAATCAGTTCATTTTCTCTACGCTGCAAATCGATTTCCAAAGCAAAGAGTGCATTCAAAAATTGATGCACAAAAAAATAACAGCCATTGCTTTTGAATACTTGAAAGACGATACCGGTCATTTGCCCGTAATGCAAAGTTTAAGCGAAATTGCAGGTATTGTATCGATGACGGTTGCCGGCGAGCTGTTGAGCAACAGCAACAAGGGCAAAGGGGTTTTGTTTGGCGGAATAACAGGCATATCGCCCGCCGAATTGATTATTCTTGGTGCCGACACCGCAGCCGAATATGCAACACGCTCGGCGCTTGGCTTGGGAGCCGAAGTAAAAATATTCGACAACTCAATCAGTAAACTACGATCGTTCGAACGCAAATTCAATCAAAAAATATTTACCTCGTTGTATTACCCAAGGGTGTTGCAAAAGGCACTAATGTCGGCCGATGTGGTTTTGGGTGCACAACCCTTTAATGGTGTGCCGCAATACGTTGTTCCGCGCGATATGATCAAAAGTATGAAAGAAGGCTCGGTAATTATCGACCTGAACGCTTCGCAGGGAGGATGTTTTGAAACAACTAAGTGTACCAGCCTTACAGCTCCTACTTATGTTTCAGAAGGCATTATTCATTATTGTGTGCCAAATATTAGTGCAAGGGTATCGCGTACCACAACCATTGCACTTAGCAATATTATTGCATCAACATTACTCGAAATCGATAATATGGGTGGCATGCTTAATTACATACGCGGAATGAAGGGCTTTCGCGAAGGGGTATATATTTTTAACGGCTTGCTAACCAACCGCGATGTGGCCAATAAATTTGGCTTCCCAATGAAGGATCTCGATTTGTTAATTTCGGCTTTTTAAATATCAAACTTCAAATATTAGATAATAAAATTATCTATTATTAAACCTTAGGTATGGGTTTAAGTCATATATTTGGTGCCGAAAATCTAACAAAATTTTTAACCTACACCCTATGAATTTTAATTTAAGTATTATTAGTTCGGTTTTGCTCTTGCTTTTTATGCAATGTGTTTCCGAGAATGTTGAAGAAAAATACGCCACGCAAACATCGGGTACACGTCCCGAGGGTGAGATCGCATGGTTCCCGTTAAATGGTAATCTAAACGATTCAACAGGTAATCAAACCCTAATTTCGATTGCAGGCCCTGTTGAGTATTCCGAAGGGGTAAACGACGATACAGGCACAGGTTTGTTGTTAAATGGCATCAATAATTATTTAATTCTTTCGCCGGGATTGTACGACAGCATTGCTGTGCTTTTTTGGTTGAAAACATCAGGTACTGCAGGTATTGTAGAACCCAACCGCCCGGTGATGTTCGACTACGGCAGCAAAGCTGTTTCGGCAACCTTAACCGATGCAGTATCGGGAGCCACGCAGCTAAACGTACAGCATGGTGCAACGCAGGTTTCTACTTCCGAAATGGGCGACGAAAGCTACCTGAATACCCATAGTGCTTACAGCTTGTTTTATTTTGAAGTAACAAAGCAGCAAGCTGCATTTACTTTTCAGGGTTATGCAAACGGAATGCCGCACAAAGTGTCGAACCAATATGCTTTTACCGATGACCTGCTTGCTCTTTCCGATTTGATTTATATTGGCCGTTCGTCGGATCCGCATAATGCCGGAAATTCTTTTTTTAAAGGCTATATCGATGAAATTCATGTGTTTAATCGCTTTTTAACCAGCGAAGAATTAACCCATTACTTAAACATTCAACCCAATTAACAATGACACCTGTAAAAATATTAATCTCTTTATTTTTAATCATTTCTGTATGTTCAATTTCGGCACAAGACGATTTGGAAGCATTGCTGATGAACGAAATGGGTGAGGAAGTTGAATACGAGTTTGGTACTTTTATTTCGAACAATGTATTGAACAACCATTCAACCGAAATGACCAACAAAAATGGAATCGGTTTCCGTATCTCGCACAAATTTGGTTCACTTAAAAGCGGTCCTGCAGCTTTTTATGGTTTCGATAATGCCATTTCGTTGTTCGAAGTAAATTATGCGCCTGTTGATTGGTGGAACATTGGTTTGGGGCGTTCAACAGTAAACGAATCGATGAATGCTTACACCAAGTTTCGAATTGCCAGGCAATCGACAGGTGCTAAGGTAATGCCTGTTTCGGTTGCGATGTTGTTGGTAGCCAATTGTGTTACTACTCAATTCGAAGATGAAAACCGAAACAATCAATTAGCCGAACGCCTCGATTATACTTCACAATTGTTAATTGCACGTAAATTTGGCAAAAACTTTTCAGCACAACTTACCCCAACCTATATTCATCGTAATTTGGTGAAAATCAAGGCCGATTTAAACGATCTTGTTGCTTTGGGCTTTGGGGCAACTTATAAAATTAAACAGCATTTTAGTGTTAATGCCGAATATTTCTGGGTGCAGAAACACAATACGCCTTCAACCGAATATTTTAATCCGCTGTCGGTAGGTGTTTGCTACCAAACATCAAGGCATGCTTTCGAACTGTTTGTCACTAATTCAAATGGCATAACCGAGACGCAATTTCTGGCAAATACCACCAACGATTTTCTGAAAGGCGATGTGCGAATTGGCTTTAACATTGCAACTGTATTTACTTTAAAAAGCAAAAAATGAACCTACGACAATTGTTTACAGTTATAATGGTATTGTTGGCTTTGTGCGGCAGTGCCCAAAAGTACATGACCAAAACCGGTTACGTTTACTTTAAATCACACACCGATGCTATTGACATTGATGGAAGTAACAACAAAGTGGCTGCCATGTTCGATGCTTCGAGTGGCGAGATTGTAGCCATTGTACTCATAAAGGCTTTCGAGCTGCCCTTAGCAACTGCCGATAAACATTTTAACGAAGTTTATATGGAGTCGGACGATTATCCGAAAGCTACATTTAAAGGAAAATTTGTGAATTTGCAAAATGTCGATATTAATTCAAATGAAACTCAGGAACTCGATGTTGAGGGGGTTTTGAGCTTGCATGGTGTGGATAAACCTTTTGTACAAAAAGTGAACATTTCAAACAATAAAGGTAAGCTTAGCGGAACTTGCTCCATGAAAATCAATATCGACGATTTTGGAATTACCGTGCCCGAGAATGTGAAAGATAGGGTTGCAAAAGTTGTTGATGTGAAAGTTGAACTAACATTGGAGGAAGTGAAAAAATGAAACGTAAGCCGCTTATAATTACAGCTGTAGTTGTTGTGTTAGTTCTTGCAATTGGAGTAACAGCCTATATGTTCCGATCGACACCCGATTGTGTTTGCAACAAAAAAGCCCAAGCCCACTTGCAAGCCGATGAGCTTTTAAATGCCTACGAGTTGGATGAGCAAGAGGCCAATGCAAACTATTTGGGCAAGGTTATAACTGTAACGGGAACAATTGCCGAACTTAGTGCCGACGACCAGGGCCGTACGGTAATTGCTTTCAGTAGTCAATCGTTTGGAGCCGTAATGGCAACGCTTTGCGAAAATGAAAACATCAACAATTTGGCGCCCAACCAAACCATAAGCATTAAAGGCGAATGTTCGGGTTACACTTTCGATGTTGTTTTGTCGAAATGTTGTTTGCAGTAATTAGCTGTTTATAAAGCTTTGAACCACATTTGAAAATGTTCTCCAAAAGGAATCGTTTTCATTTCGCCTTGAACAGCATATATCAGGCTTAAAAGCCAAAAGGCAAACAATACGATACTGAGTATCCAACCCACAACCGGAATCAGGTTGATAACCATGCCAATAATGTACAAACCAATGGTTTGGCGAATGTAAAACGATGTGAATTCTTCTTTGTTTTCGCTGTTGAGTACCAATGCTACAATCCATCCAATAGGCGTAAAATGCGCAATAATTGCTTTAACTCTTGCATCCATATCTTATTATTTTTTGAGCAAAAATATACTTCTTTTGTTTGCGAAGTACACAATGTATAGACGAAACGGCAAATTTTACCGTCAAACAACAGCATGTAAGGGATGAGTTGTTTTGCTAACAATTTATTATTGAATGGGTTTTTTAAAAAGAAAATGGTTGAAACAAAAAGGATTCTTTTACAAGATTCTTATTTTTGCATTTCGAAAATATTGAGAGGGGGGTATGATGAATAATACAGTTATTGACATTTTGCTTACATCGGTTGTTGGTATTCCGTTGGCATTTATTGTGTTGCGTTTGTTTTTTAAAAATTCGGTTTTGCACCGGATCACAACATTGTGGGTAATCGATATTCTTATTGTCGATGCTTTGGGCGAATTGGGCAATGCCTATCCAAATGTTTTTCCAAACTGGGTAACACTACCAATTGGAATAACAATAACAATACTAATGTTTTATTATATTTCCCGAATTGTACGTAAACCTCTTGGAGCAAGTATCAGGCAAATTGTAAACCTTTCGAAAGGCAATTTGGTGCTTGATGAAAATGCCGGTAATTTGAATTATGCCAACGAGTTAAAAGATCTTCATCTTTCGCTAACTGATTTAAACAAAACATTGAATTCGGTTTTCAACAAAGTGAATGAGAATACCGATACCATGCTCATGTCGAGCGAACAGTTAAATGCTGCAGCCGATTCGCTTTCATCGGCAGCATCGACCCAATCAACTTCGCTCGAAGAAATTTCCAGTTCGATGGAAGAAATGCTTGCCAATATCCAACAAAATTCGGGTAATGCACAAGAAACTTACAAAATTGCCAAAGCAGCAACCGACACAATGGATATGGTTTCGGCATCGTCGGCTCGAAGCATCAACTCTACGCGCGAAATATTGGAAAAAATTAGCGTGATAAACGATATTGCATATCAAACAAATATTTTGGCATTAAACGCGGGAGTTGAAGCAGCACGTGCAGGCGAATCGGGCAAAGGTTTTGCCGTTGTTGCGCTCGAAGTGCGCAGGTTAGCCGAGCGGAGCAAACAAGCTGCCGACGAAATTAACCGCATTTCAAACGAAACTGTTAATTCAACCGAAGAGTCGAGTGCAATGCTGAGTCAGCTTATTCCACAGATAAAGCGAACTGCCGAACTGGTTGAGCAAATAACCGTAGCCAGTAACGAACAAAGTATGGGGGCTGAACAAATCAATTCGGCCATTTTCCAACTCAATAACATTTCGCAGCAAAATGCAGTTACTGCCGAAGAACTGGCAGCAAGCTCGCAAGAAATGGTCCGCCAGTCGGAAGAAATGGAAGAAACCCTTTCGTTTTTCAAGAAGAAATGACAATTCTCATATTTTGAATAAGTTTGTGAAAAATATCTGCTTTTTTATAGCCTGTTTTTCTGCCTTAACTCATTTAAAACAACTACCTTTGCCCCCGTTTTAAAAATTCAACAAAGTTATGTTATGGCAGAGAAAGAGATAAATCTTTTTGAAGAATTCCCACAGGTTTCGGGCGCCGAATGGAGGGCCAAAATCGAAGCCGACCTTAAGGGTAAAGATTTCGAAAAAACACTGGTTTGGAAAACAAACGAGGGATTTAATGTTTTACCCTATTACCGTGCCGAAAACCTCGACACGTTAAAGCATTTAAACGTGTTGCCCGGTCAGTTTCCGTATGTTCGCGGGGCTAAAACCAATGGCAACGAGTGGTTCATCCGTCAGGATATTCAAGTAAGTAACTTCGAAGATGCCAATAAAAAAGCCCTCGAAGTGCTCAACAAAGGTGTTAACTCGCTGGGCTTTGTTTTTAATACTTGTAACGAAATCACTCTGTCCGATTTGGAGGTGTTGCTGAAGGACATTTGTCTCGACGCCATTGAGGTAAACTTGGTTTGCTGCTGCAAAAACACCAATTATGGAAAAGTGCTGGCTCAGTACATCACTCAAAAGTATGGTGCCGATGCTAAAGTATTGGCTTCGGTTAATGCCGACCCGCT